>NZ_KB902779.1:0-171864 GCF_000379585.1 Bradyrhizobium sp. WSM2793
TCTCACTCGTGCGCATGTCTATGCACGGCGTGGGCATGTTCACTGAGAGCCAATTCTTACAGAGGACGACATGGCCAAGAAAGCGAAGAAGGCAAAGACCGCGAAGGCAGCTACCAAGAAGGTGGCAAAGAAGACTTCAAAGAAAAAGAAGTAGTCGTATCGGCTACTGATCTATCGCCGCCTCCGGGTCGCAACCCGGATGAAAAGCGAGACCTCCCAAAGGATATGAAGCGTCCTTTGCAGCCGTTCGGTATCGCGGCACGCCAAGATAAGGCCGGACCTTTGTGCAGGTGGCTGCTGCATAAAGGTCCGGTTTTTCGTTTCTGCACCGCGAGGAGCATGCTCTGCTCGTGCGCGACGGATCGAAGCCGCAAGGCCGAGACGCTGCGCGGCTCGGTTCACGAGAGCCCGGTGTGGCGACAGCCGCACGCGCAAAACGGATAAGACGTCTGAAGTATCGGAAAACGGTGTCTTCAGTTCGTTCTCGCCCACCCCACCACCTGGCCTGCTGGAAAATTCGGCCTTCGAAAAACCACAAGATCCACGATCCGGAATCCCAGTCGTGTGTTAGCGATGGGGAACGTCTGCGGGACTAAACGATTCGTCTCAGCGTGGGAGAACCTTTCAATGCTGATGACCAAGCCGAGACGGTCAGCGATCCGCACCCTGCGCGGTTGGGCGATCAACGTGCTGATCGAAGCCGGCGCCATCCGCGAGTGCGAGGAGCACGGTTGGATGCAGGATCGCGCCGATCCGCATGCCCGAGAGCGGGCCTTCGATATCGCCCGTCGAGACCTGCTGGAAGGCGTATCCCGTCAAGCAGCGGAGGCCGCGGTTCGCGACGTGATGGACTCGATTGGTGATGCCTGCCCAGAATGCCCTCCTGACGAGGAGGACCGGCGCTAAGCATCGACGCCAACCGTGCCCCGGCTCAGCGGCCCAGCCTTTTCTCCACACGCTTGCGCGCGTTGCCGACCTTTTTGACTGCTTTTTTCACCGCCGATGCCGACTTTCGCGTCTTCTTTGCCTCGTACTGCACTTCGTAGTCCTGCCCGCCAGCCACCCGCGCCCGGTCCTGTTTTCGGCCGCGCGCCGTCTTGCTCTTGTTCGCTACCGCCATCGGTGCCTCCTGTTGTGACATCGAAGCAACGCGACAGGGATTCGCAGGTTCCGGAACGATTCGAACTGTGCCAATTTGAATCCCCTGTAGCGTGCAGTTCTTCAGTGGCGTTTCAGCGTAAAAGTCCGGCGGCTATCGGTGTCAAGGCGCTTTCCCCGGCTTCATCGAATCGGCCCTGGCCACCTCGAGCGATAAGGTGCCGTCCGTGCGTTACGCAACACGCTCCGAAGGATTGGCCCTTGAATGAGCCGGACGTCGACCCTGCCCAAACGCTTACAGCCAATGCTCGCTACGCTCACCGACGCGCCGTTCGACGACCCCGGCTGGGTTTTCGAGGATAAGTACGATGGCTTCCGGATGATCGCGGAAATCCGGCGGGGCAAGGTTGCACTCTACAGCCGTAACGGCAAGATCATCAGCCGCAGCTATATCGAGGTCGCCAAAGCACTGGAGGGCGTGAAGGGCGATGCCGTGATCGACGGCGAGCTCGTCGCGATCGGAAAGGACGGCGTCTCGCATTTCCAGCTGCTGCAGAACGCGCTGCGCCATGAAGCGAAGCTCCTGTATTGCGCTTTCGATCTCATGTTTCAGAACGCAGTCGACTTGCGCAAACAGCCTCTTCTCGAGCGGAAGGAGCGGCTGAAAGCGATCCTGCCGCGCCACCGGCTGATCGCCTTCAGCAGACACCGCAAAGCGAACGGCACGAAATTCTTCGCCGAGGCCGAGCGGAAGGGTCTGGAAGGCGTCATGGCGAAGCGCGCCGACAGCGTGTATGCATCCGGAAGCCGGACGGCGGATTGGCTGAAGATCAAGACAGCAAAGCGGCAGGAAGTGGTGATCGCGGGCTTCACGGCACCGAGGCGCACGAGGCCGTTCTTCGGCGCCCTGGTCCTCGCCGTGCGGGAAGACGACACATGGCGCTATATCGGACATGTCGGGACTGGCTTCAGCCACAAGGTCCTGGAAGAGCTCCACGCCAAGCTCGTAAAGCTGACGACCCCGAAATCACCCTTCCCTGCCAAAGTAAAGGACGAGGCCGCCACGACCTGGGTCAAGCCCTCGCTGGTTGCGGAGGTCAAATTCGCGGAGTGGACGAGCAAAGGCGAGCTCCGCCAGCCCGTCTACCTTGGGCTCAGGTCCGACAAGCGGGCGAAGGAGGTCGTGCGCGAGCGAGAACGTCCGCGCAAATAACGCTTCCCTCCGGGAGTAACCCGGCAAATGGAAGGATCGACGCACTCGCCTCCGGCGGACCTCCGGGGTGGGCACTCACTCGCCTTCAAGGTCGTGGATTTCTGGTCGCATGCCGTCAGGCGTGAGTTCGAGCATCGCAAACGTGATCGGCAGCTTGAAACGCCGGGGTCCCGCGCTGCCGGGATTCAGATAGAGAACGCCACCGACCGTGTCGATCTTCGGTACGTGGGAATGCCCGGAGACGATGACGTCGATGCCGGCGCCGCAGTCGGCCTTCAGCGTTTTCAAGTCGTGCAGAACGTAGATCGACTTTCCCGCCAGGCGTACGAGTTTCGTGTCGGGGTAGTCGCGAGCCCACTCGCCACCGTCCACGTTTCCACGAATGGCCGTCACGGGCGCAATCCGGCGAAGCGCATCGACGATCTCGGGGCGCCCGATGTCCCCGGCATGGATGATGTGATCGACGCCCGTCAGGCCTCGTTCCGCCTCGGGCCTCAACAGGCCATGTGTGTCCGAAATGATTCCAATCCTGAACATCATTTCCCGGCACTCTCAACCGCGATTGCCAAAAGTCGATCGAGGAACTCTACTTGAGCGGACAGCAGCTTGGTCCGCGCGAGCTCGATATCAAACCATTCCGCCCGGTCAACTTCAGGAAAGCTCTGCCTTCGACCGCTTCGAGGCGGCCATTCAATATCGAAGGTATTGCTGGTCAGCGCTGCCGGATCAAAATGGCCCTCGCCGGCGAATGCGATGACGCGCTTCCCTCCTCGCTGTCGGACTTCCCCCAGCGCCTGGAGTGGACCAATCGAAGCGCTCGGGCCGAGTTCTTCGGCAAATTCGCGTCGAGCGACGTTCTCCGGGGCATCATTGGCATCGATTTCGCCCTTAGGAATGGACCAGGCGCCATCATCCTTGTTGCGCCAGAACGGACCGCCGGGGTGAACGAGCAGGACCTCGAGCCCACGAGCGCCCTTGCGGTAAGCGAGAATGCCCGCGCTCGAGGTCGATCTCCTGGAAGTTTTTTTCACCGCAGCCATATCGCTCCTACTTTGCCGAGCAATCGAGATCCGGCGAGCCGTCGTCCCACCATACCGGACTGCGCTCACCGAGCGCCTGCTTAACCTCGTCTACGGTCCTATGCGCCGTTACTTCGGCCTCGCGGTCGGCCCCCTTCCTGGCGTCGCGCGCCGACCCGCCGGGCGGCCATTATTCTGCCGACGTGATGATCTCGCGTGACCTCGTCGAGATGGGATTTGCCATCCGCCTGCCGCGGACCACGAAGTAGTGGCCGCCCGCGTCACGACACCTAAGCCGACTTCCGCTGCGGCTTGGCCGCCGGCTTCTTCGCCGCGGTCTCCTTCGCCGGCTTCTTGCCCGCGATCGGCATCAGCATTTCCTTCTGCCCGGCCGCCGCCTTGCGCGGCTTTTTGCCTGATTTCTTGGGTGCCTCTGTCGCGGCCGCGCCCTCTCTTCCGATGCTCTTTCGCAGGGCGTCCATCAGGTCCACCACGTTCTCGCCGCGGGGACGCGCTTTCGCGGTGATGGGTTTGCCGGCGCGCTTTTGATTGATGAGATCGATGAGGGCGGTTTCGTACTGGTCTTCGAACTTGTCCGGGTCGAAATGGCCTGCCTTCTGATTGACGATGTGTTTGGCGAGATCGAGCATGTCCTTGGTGACTTTGACATCCTGAATGTCGTCAAAATACTCATCCGCGGATCGCACCTCATAGGGATAGCGCAGCAGCGTGCCCATCAGCCCCTTATCAAGCGGCTCCAGCGCGATGATGTGCTCGCGATTGGTCAGCACCACACGGCCGATCGCGACCTTGTTCATCTCACGGATGGTTTCCCGAATGACGGCGAAAGCGTCGTGCCCGACTTTACCGTCAGGACGCAGGTAATAGGGGCGAATGAGATATCGCGGATCGATCTCGCTGCGGTCGACGAACTCGTCGATCTCAATGGTTCGCGTCGATTCCAGCGCGACGTTCTCAAGCTCCTCCTTAGTCACCTCGATAAACGTATCGGTGTCGACCTTGTAGCCCTTGACGATGTCCTCGTTGTCGACCTCCTCGCCGGTGTCGGCGCGACCTTGGCGTACTTGATCCGATGGCCGGTCTTTCGGTTCAGCTGGTTGAACGAGACTTTTTCGGATTCCGAGGTGGCCGGATAGAGCGCGACCGGACAGGTGACGAGGGAAAGACGCAGGAAGCCTTTCCAGTTAGCGCGGGGGGCCATCGCGGGGGAACTCCGATACTGATACCGGATTCAAGACGAACGACCCGCCTTGGTTCCGACATCGCGACCCGTCCCACAGGAGGATTTTTCTCAGCTGCTGCCCGGTCGGACTCGACATTTGTTCTTGTTATGTTCTAATTCGGGCATGACCGACCGACCCGCGAGCTGGCGCATGCCCACCCCGAAACAGATGGAAAAACTGGCCGCTGAAGCCGCCCGTAGACGAGCGCCGTCGGCTGCCCGTCCAGATGCCCCGCTCCCGGCCGAATATTGGGAATCGGTCCTCAAAGACCCTCGAGCCGGCGCGACCGTGGCCCAGGCCCGACAGCGACGCCTTTCGGAAATCAAGCCCCACGTTCTGCGCGTCTCCTGCCGCCGCTGCGAGCGGACCGTGGAAATCCAGACCGCCGATGCCGTCCGCTTGTATGGCACCAACGCAGTCTGGAAGGACGTGGCGCAGCGGTTGCTCGACAACACCTGCCAGCAGCGCACCGGCAGGCATGAAGAAGATGGGTGCTGGCCAGCATTCGAGACGCCGTAGCCGCTCTGCATTTGCCGATCCGATCTCTTTGCGCCTGGATATCCGGATGGCCCCGAAGTATCACCCTACGCCCCTGTCGGGCGGCGACCGCAAGGCTCTGGCAAAGGAGCTCGGCAAGGCACGCGCGATGGCCAACATGCTTGCTGCCCAATCGGCGGAGATCCGGGCCAAAGGCGAGGCGATGATGCAGCAAGCCGACAGGCTGCTTTGCGAAAGCTGGAACGAGCGGATGTGGAGTGACGGCGAACCGATCGATCCGTCGCCTACCATCGATCAAGCCGTGAACGGAGGCTTCCCCTGGCTGGAGATCAGATGCGCGCGCTGCAAGACGCCGAGCGACGTGGACCTCGCAGCGATGAAGCACCCGCCGACCACCTTCGTGCACGATCTCGCCAGCCGGCTGCGCTGCCGCAAATGCGCCAAGGCGGGCCGGCGTCCATCCGCGACTCTGCTACAGTTGACGTGGCAGCCGCGCCACCCTCGAACCGAATCCTGACCGATGTGCAATCTTTATTCGATCACGACCAACCAAGCCGCGATCAGCGCGCTATTTCGCGTCGTGAATCGATACGTTGGCAATCTGGCGCCGATGCCGGGAGTTTTTCCCGACTACAAGGCACCGATCGTGCGCAACGGGGCTGAGGGCCGAGAGCTCGCTACGGCACGCTGGGGAATGCCATCGTCGTCAAAGGCGCTGATGGACGCCACGAAGACGCGAGCCGAGAAGCTGCAGGCCAAGGGCAAGACGGTCGATTTCAAGGAATTGCTCAGAATGGAGCCGGACGGCGGGACGACCAACATTCGCAACGTTAAGAGCAAACACTGGACGCGATGGCTGGGAGCCGAGAACCGCTGCGTGGTGCCGTTCAACTCCTTCAGCGAGTTCAACAAGGCCGAAGGCGGCGACATCTGGTTCGCGCTCGACGAGACCCGGCCTCTCGCCTGCTTCGCCGGCATCTGGACCAACTGGACGTCCGTCCGGAAGGTCAAGGAAGGCGAGACCACCAACGACCTCTATGCGTTCCTCACGACGGAGGCGAACACCGAGGTCGGCTTCATCCATCCCAAGGCGATGCCGGTCATCCTGACAACGCCGGAAGAAGTCGAGACCTGGATGACGGCTCCTCCAGACGAGGCCCTGAAGCTGCAGCGGCCGCTTCCGGACAGGAGCCTCCGGATCGTGGCCCGCGGCGTCAAGGAAGACGCCGGGCAAACAACGTGACCAACGACCAGGCACAGCCCTCGCCCCGCCAACGCAAGATCATCCACGTCGATATGGACGCCTTTTTTGCGTCCGTCGAGCAGCGGGACAATCCGGATCTTCGCGGCAAGCGGATTGCCGTCGGCGGATCCCGCGAGCGGGGTGTCGTGGCTGCCGCGAGCTACGAAGCCCGCAAATTCGGTGTCCGATCGGCAATGCCATCAGTTACTGCGAGGCGGCAATGCCCAGACCTGATCTTCTCGTGAAGCCGCGCTTCGAGGTCTACAAGGCAGTCTCCCAGCAGATCCGCGAGCTTCGCCGAGCACACTCCGATCGTCGAGCCGCTGTCACTGAACGAGGCTTACCTCGACGTGACCTAAAATTTGCAGACGCATTCAGTTGCGCGGGACGTGGCGTTGGCGATCCGCGCGAAGATCAAGGAGGTAACCGGCCTCAATGCATCCGCCGGTATTTCCTACAACAAGTTTCTGGCGAAGCTCGCATCAGACCACCGCAAGCCGAACGGCCAGTACATTATCACTCTGGAGATGGGGCCGACGCGCAACTTCAGCTGGCGCTGCCGATGTAATCGCGTCACGTCACCGCCTTTTCAAGTTGGTCGTCGAGCTCAGTCTGTACCGATTAGGATCCTCGATCGCGCGGCGAGCCGCGGCCGCGCTGCGAGCGCCTTATCCCTAAAAGATGATCGTCGTGCTCGTAAGGGCCTTCACCGGGTAGACCAGCAGTAGGATATTGAAGGTCGTATCGAATGCCTCTGCAATGCATTCGTGGGCCTGACCGTTACGGTCCGTGATTGAAACCGTCGTCGGACGGGTCATTTTCCTGCCGATCGGTAGTACGCGTCCGAGCGAATGATCGAGGGTTATCACGTCCTCATCTGGCCGGCGAAACTACTTCAGATAGGCCGGCGACGCTTCGATCCGGCGCACCTCGGCGCTGGCGCCAGTGCGTTCGCAGTACGTGACCGGCTCGAGGATGTAGATGACGCATGCCCGGTGATGCGTCCGCACAAACTCGCGGCAAGAGGCATAGACCGACGCCCCGAATTTTCCCGCCAGCTTGATCGGCGTGCGCAGCTCGAACTTGTGATCGACGGCCATCGACGCGTAGCTGTCCCCCTGAAACAGGACAAACCTGGCAAAGTTGTTTGCCTCCCGTTCAAAGAGATCGGAAATCTCCGGATCGAGTGTCTTTTCGCAGTCGTGGAACAGCCGGAAGGCACTCCGATGAGCAGGGAGCTCGTGATGCCCCGCTTCATGCAGTTTGAGAAAGTTCTGCTTGGATTTGTGAACGCTGTCGTCGATATGAATCAGCTGGTCGTCGGCGTCGTAGATGCCGAACACCTTTGCGATTGCGGACTTGAGAGCAGTGGCAGCGCTCTCGGCCTTATCCAGCAGAAATTCCGTAATCCGGCGCGGGTCAAATGCGCTCTTTGGCGCGATCTTTAGGCTCGCCGCTTCAAGGATCACAGAAGTTGGTGTGGGATAGATCCCCCATGCCGACGCCCGGTCCAGTGCGCGCCGTGCAGCGGCATGCACGGCGCGCACCTCTTCGGGATCGAGACTACTATCGTCAGCTTTCACCGGGCTTCTTCCTGCTGCGCAAATATCCAAGAAACTCGACGAGCTTCGCTTCCTCTTCGTCCGTCAGGTTATGTCCTGCGAACGTCGCGACGCGCCCGTGGCGCTGCCCTGCGCTGCGCGAACGCGTGGGCACGATGTAGCCCGCGCGCTCCATCAGATCCTCGTAGCTGATCGCGTAGAGCTCCGAGAGCGCATGCAGGATGTTCGGATTTGGTTTTTTGATCAGGCCGTTTTCGATCTGGGACAGGTACGCATTGGACACGACTTTGCCGGTGGCCTTCTCGACATCGCGCTGCGAGAGGTCGCGGTCTTCACGAATTGAGGCGAGATATTGTCCAAGCGTGAGCTTGACCTCTGGCTCAGCGCTCTTCTTGATCATGTCTATCATCCTCCAAACTGCTTGATTCCGTTAGTGTATTTAGCGCAAAACGATAAGAACGTCAAGCGTGCGCGTAAAATGCTTGACATTCTTTGCATGCCGCCTTATCTTATCACTACCGAGCTGGCGATGGGCTGGCAGAAAGGCAAGGACTAGGACGATGGAAAATACCCAGACTGGCGGCCAGGGCCGCAACCAACATGTCGAGGCCGAAGCGGCGCGCCGCCCCGGGCCGGACGGCAAGTTCTCGACGACCGTGAATGGCACCACGGTCGAATTCGGCGATGCGCAGCCCAAGGGCGACCGCATCCTGGAGAAGGCGGGCTTCAAGCCGGCCGGCGATTACGTGCTGATCCAACTGATGCGCCACGGGACCCGCTCGATCGGGCTCGACGAGACCGTCGACCTGACCGCGCCGGGCACCGAAACGTTCCGGGCCTTCAAGAGCGACCGCATCTTCCGGTTCATTCTTGATGACCACGGCTTCGAATGGGGGGTCCGCAAGATCGGGGAGCCGGAGCTGCGCGTCATCGGCCACGTCCGCGACGACGAGGTCATCATCCAGGACCGCGACGGCGACGACGTCGAGCTCAAGCCGGGCGACGAGCTCGACCTTGGCGAGGCCGGCACCGAGCACCTGCACACCGAGAAGCGGCTCATCACGGTGTTCTTCGAGAACAATCCCCGGGAAATCCCCCGCGGGACCTACACCACGGAGCAGTTCAAGGACCTGTTCGGCGTGCAGCAGGGCTACGTCCTCGAGGTCATCAACGAGGAAGGCAATCTCACCGAGCTCAAGCCCGGCCAGAAGCTCCGGGTGAAGGACGGGATGCGCTTCTTCGAGCAGGTGCCCTGCGGAGGTTCCTCGTGACCGACGCCTCCGCGAACTTCGCCGGGCTGCAGGCGATGCACCGTGAGGCCGTCCTCCTCAAGGAGGGCGGCCAACCCGTCGCGCTGCTGCCCTCCTTCGGTTTCATGGCGGGCGACATTCCGTACCGCATGGACCTGCTGCTCGTGCCGTTCGCGCACTCGGGCTACGACACCCGCCTGTTCTTCGAGACCAAGATCGAAGGGCGCGGCGCCAACTGGAACCCGCACCGCGTGGTTGAGCGCAACTGGTGGGCGCCGTCCTGGAATCACGTGCCCGCCTCGCTGCGATGGACGCAGATGTTGCTGGCGCATCTGAGGGCCGTCGCATGAACATTCATTTCAAGATCAACAAGGCCTTGCTGGCCGGCATCCGCGCGGATCTGCGCCGCCCCCACGCGTTTGCGCACGAGCGCGTCGGGTTCATCGCCGCCGGCCTCGCTGCCGCACACGACGATCTCCTGATTCTCGCGCGGGAATACCGTCCCGTACTCGATGAAGAATATCTGCGCGACCCGAGCGTCGGCGCGATGATGAGCGCCGCGGCGATCCGCCGCGCGCGCCAGTGGGCCATGAACGACCGCGCCGCCATCTTCCACGTACATACGCATGGCGGCCATGACGTGCCGGGGTTTAGCGGCGTTGATAACCGCGAGAACGCCAAGTTCATCCCGAATTTCGTGTCGGTCGCGCCCTATGCGGTCCACGGAGCGATCGTTCTCAGTGACACGGCCGCGTTCGGCCAGGTCTGGCTTGGTCGCGACGCGCCACAGCCCTTTATCGCCCGCTTCACCGAGGTCGGCATGCCCGTTCACACATGGAGGGCTGCATGAGCCGCCTCGATCGACAAAGCTTCCTAGGGCCCAACAGTGACGCAATCCTGGAAGGTGCGACCATCGGCATCGTCGGCCTCGGCGGCGGCGGGTCGCATGTGGCGCAGCAGACGGCGCATATGGGCGTCGGTGGGTATGTGAACGCCGACCCAGACGTGATCGAGGACACGAACACCAACCGCCTGATCGGCGGGACGCTGGCCGACGTGGGCGCGCGCATGCCCAAGGTCGCGATCGCCGCGCGCCTCATCCGCGGCCTCAATCCCGGAGCGCGGATCATCTCGGTGCAGGACGACTGGCATAACGCAGTCGATGATCTCAAGCGCTGCGACATCATCGTCGGCGCGGTCGACGGCTTCCGCGAGCGCGAACAACTTGAGCGTTTTGCCCGCCGTCACCTCATCCCGTACATCGACATCGGCATGGATGTGCACGATCTCGGCAGGGATGGGTACCTGGTCAGCGGCCAAGTCATCCTCTCGATGCCGGGAGCACCGTGCATGCGCTGCTGCGGCTTCATCACCGACGAGAGGCTCGAGCAGGAAGCCCGCAAGTACGGTGCTGCAGGCTCACGCCCCCAAGTGGTCTGGTCGAATGGCGTGCTCGCGTCGACGGCGGTCGGCTTGCTGACCCAGGTGCTCACGCCTTGGTACCAGAACCCGCCGTCCTTCGTGTTCCTCGACTACGACGGCAACAAGGGAACGGTCACCCGCAACGCCCGCATGGACTTGCTCAAGGATCACATCTGCCCCCACCACCCGCACGACGAGGCCGGAGATCCGCTGTTCGACATCCGCAAGCAGGCCTTTGCACCGCGGCCGGCGCCGGCATCGAAGAGCGTGGGGCTGCCGTGGTGGCGCCGCCTCCGGATTTGGCTTAACGGACAAGGCGCATAATTTCGTCCACGTACATCCATTTGTAATTACTATATTTTATTGTATTGTGGACGAGTTTTCATTTTTCATGTGAAAACTCGTCCACCTCTGCTAGCGTGCACGCCTGCTGAACCCTTGTACTGAATGAGACATGCCAGAACCTGCGAAGACCAATATCGAAGCCGATTTTCTCCAACTTGCCCGGACTGCCCTTTCGGGCCGCATACAGGACGTCCAGGTCGTCCTGCGACGCGCGGCCAAGCGCTATCACCAGGCCGTGCCTCAGTTCGCCGAGGCGCTCACCAGCCTGCTTCACGAATCGCCCTCTTCGGCTTCCCCCTTGCGCCGGCAGGCCGAAGTGCCGCTGCCGGTCGACATCGACTCCCGGCTTCACCTGATGCGGGTCGAATCCGAGCCTGTTCTCGATCACGACCCGATCTTTTCACCCGAGCTGGAACGCGCCTTGCGTCAGGTCATGGAAGAGCGTCGCAATCCGCAGGCACTGGCCCGTGCCGGTCTCGATCCCACACGGGCGGCCTTGTTCGTGGGGCCTCCCGGCGTCGGGAAGACTATGGCGGCGCGATGGCTGGCGCGCGAGCTCAAGCGCCCGCTCCTCATCCTGGACCTGGCCGCTGTCATGAGCAGCCTGCTCGGCAGGACGGGCAGCAATCTGCGCCATGTTCTGGAATATGCGAAGACCATCGACTGTGTCCTGCTTCTCGATGAATTCGACGCCATAGCCAAACGCCGCGATGATCGCGGTGAGATCGGCGAGCTCAAGCGGCTTGTCACGGTCCTCATTCAGCAAATCGACGACTGGCCGACCTCTGGTGTGCTCCTTGCGGCAACCAACCACCCCGATCTTCTCGATCCCGCCATATGGCGCCGGTTCGAGCTGCACGTTGAATTTCCTTTGCCAGACCAGGAGGCAATTGCGCGCTTCATTGAGGCGACACTCGCCCCTTATTTTCCGGCAACGAAACAGTGGAGCGGTCTGCTTGCTACGGGCTTCGCCGGCCGATCCTTCAGCGACATCGAGCGCGACCTGTCTGCCGCGAGACGTGGCGCAGCGCTGGGCAATGTCCCGCTCGAAGAGCAACTGGCCGGGCTGCTCACCAACAAATCGATTGTCAAAGCCAAACGCATTCAACTCGCGACAGCAATTGTCAATCGCGGCCTCCTCTCGCAGCGCAAGGCGGGCGAGCTTACCGGCGTGGCGCGTGACACCATCCGCAGCCGCGCCGGCAAATCTAAGAAAATGACGAAACGGAAAAACGGCAGAGATACGTCATGACCAAACGCAATTTTTTATTGGGTAAGGGCGAACGCCTTGTCGAAGATGTCGCAGGCGTCCGCGGCGGCGCGCCGAAGAGCCATCCTTACACGTTCTTCGAGGCGAGGGAGCGCATTGCGCCCATGCTCGCGCGCGTGGTCCGCGGCATCGACCAGTTGCCGGACGCGGCCTGTCCGGACAATCGCGCCGTTGCAACGGTCACGCTCAACCCCGAATACATTGCAAAATCGTATTTCCCGGAACGCCTGCTCGAATCCGTCGGGCTAGAGCCGATCGGAAGCCGCCCGCGGCGCATCAAGCCGCAGAAGCGCTCGAAGGGTCGCGAACCCGAAGAGACCATCACCACGGAGCTGTTCGTTGCAGGCAGCCGCGACGCCTTTCGCGCCTGGCGCAGCGCACTGCCCCGGTGGGGTGAGGAGGTGAAGGGTGCCGATGAGCTGCCGACCATCGAGCAGGTGGCTGCGCCAACGCCGCGCGACAAGATCAAGGGCAGGCTCCCGAAAACCGGCGAGACTGTCTTCGAGGTCGTCCTGCACAGTGACGCGGGCACCGGCTCCAACGGGATCATTCCGCTGTTCAGCGAATATCTCGAGGAGATCGGCATTGATCAGGCCCTTGGCCGACGGTTCTCGGCCGGCGGGCTGTGTTTTGTCGAACTCGAGGCCCCTGTGGAGCTCGCCGACGAAATCGCCACCTTCACGCCAGTCCGCGCGTTGCGGCAGATGCCGAGCCTGCGCATGCTGCGCCCGACATTCCGTTCGTCGCGCGTCCCGATGGAAAACATCGTGTTGCCGACTGTCGGTCCGATCGATCCAAAGATCCGCGTCGCGATCTTCGATGGTGGCCTGCCGAAGAACCATCCGATCAGCAAATGGGTCAAGCCCATCGATCCCCCCGGTATCGGCGGCACTATTCCCGATTTGCAGAAGCACGGCGTGGGGGTCAGCTCCGCATTCCTGTTCGGGCATATCGATCCCGCAAGCCCTGTTCCGCGTCCGTATGCGGCGGTCGACCACTATCGCGTTCTCGATACCGCCCCAAAACAGAATCCGCACGAGCTCTACGAGGTGCTCTCTCGTATCGACCAGGTCCTAGTCGAGAAGCACTACCATTTCATCAACCTCAGCATCGGCCCCCGGCTTCCAATCGAAGACGATGACGTTCATGCGTGGACCGCGGTTCTCGATGACCGACTGTCAGCGGGCACCACTCTGGCGACCATCGCCGTCGGCAACGATGGAGACGGACCGGCCAAGGGCGGCTTCAACCGCATCCAGGTCCCGTCAGATTGCGTGAATGCCCTCGCGGTCGGATCTTGCGACAGCCCTGAGACCCCGTGGCAGCGCAGCGGCTACAGCTCGGTTGGTCCGGGACGCAGCCCCGGTGTCGTCAAACCCGACTTCGTGGAATTCGGAGGTTGCCTGCAACGGCCATTCATCGTCGTCAGCGAGACACCGGCAGCGGCATTCGAAGCCACGGAGGGCACGTCCTTCTCCGCGCCGTCGGTCCTACGCCTTGGCGCCGGTGTTCGTGCGCATTTCGGTGACGGCCTAGACATGCTTGCGATCCGGGCGCTGCTCATCCACACGGCCGAACCATCAGACTATCCCGCCGAGGATGTCGGCCGCGGCCGTGTCGCGCGATCCGTACAGGACGTCGTCCTATGCGACGACGACACGGTGCGCGTCGTCTACCAGGGCAAAATCACGCCGACCCGCTATATCCGCGCCCCGATCCCCATGCCATCGGGCACCGTACCCGGCAAGGTCACGATTACCGCGACGCTTTGCTATCCGACTGGCGTCGATCCGCACCATCCCGGCAATTACACCCGCGCCGGGCTCGAGCCGACCTTCAGGCCACATGACCAGAAGCGCAAGGATCCGAACCAGGTCCACGCCGACAGCAAGAGTTTCTTCGGCAAGACACAGAGCGGCCTGATGGAGGATGAGCTCCGCCGCGATGCCTGGAAATGGGAGAACTGCCTCCACACCCGCGTTACGTTCATGGGCAAGACGCTGCGCAATCCTGTTCTCGACATTCATTACAATGCGCGTCTCGGCGGGCGTAACTTCTCGCCGAAGGAGGATCTGCCGTACGCACTTGTCGTAAGTGTCCACGCCAAGCACCTTGGTGACCTCTACGACAAGATCGTTCGCAAATATGCACGCCAGCTCGAAGCGCTCCGGCCAGTCATCGAGATTCCGGTCATGACATAGCAGCCGTGGTGCGGAGAACTACATTGGCCTAATCAAACGCATCCTGATGACGATCGACGAGACCATCGGCTTCCGCCCTTACAGTCCCGGCTGGCGTCGTTGAGCTTTAGAATAAGGTGATGAGAAGCACGTAACGAAAGCTCTTCCGGTTACCCCACGCTCTCATCTTCCAACCCGTTCTTGTGATCGGGCTCCGTGAAACCGCACCGCTCCATGAACTGCCAAGCGTTGAACCAGCTGTACAGCTCGTTGACCTTGAGCACCGAGATATCCTCGTCGCACAGGCCTGCATTTTCATCGGCATAGAGCATGTTCAGATAGTTTGAGTAGGCCTCTCGAAAAATTCCAGTAGGCCGGAAAGCAAAGTTGTGCGTAAAAACAACTTCGATCATGGAGACTACCATCGCGCTCCATACCGCGCTTTCCAACTCACAGTCGTAATCGTGGGTGAGGCCATCCTTGATCGTACGCTTCGCCAGCGCGAAAAGGCGACTGTCGAACCCCATTTCAGGAACTTCGAAGAATGCGTAGTGGTGCTTTTCGTCCAGTTGCTCCAAAATGTCATTTGATTGCTCGCGGCCAGCGATCCGAAACGGATTGATCGCGCAAAAGATCAGGCTATTGCCATAGCCCATCTGGACCTCTTTCCAACGCTTCCGGACAAAGCAAAATCCGTGAAGCCGCTCGGCTTCCATGAGTTGCGCTGCGTAGGTACTTAGCTTGCTCAGATGCTCGATCGTGGGATCGTTGAGGTCGCCGCCATCTTCATTGCTATCGAACCATCCCCCCATGTCATCGAAGGAAACGACAACGCAGTCCATCGACTCGTGGGACAGCAAACGATTGGTGAGATGCTTAAAGTCCTCGTCGTCAGGAATATGCAGGTGAAGCGTGAGATCGTCCAATGAAGCGGTCGGGAACTCGGGCCGGTAGACGATCACGTTGCGATCGGCGATCAATAGATCGTACAGGTAGGCTTGCGTGGTGATCTTGTTGTCCAGGTTGGCTACCAGAACATTCGTGATATCCTTGCTGCCCGACAGAGCGAACATCTCGGCGATGTAATTGCTGTATGCGAACAGCTCAGAGAACGCGTTACGCTCCGCGGTTTTATCGACCTTCAGCTCTAGAATGAATAAGCCAAGTTCGTGCTGCCCCAAAAGGTCGAGCTGCATTGGCTTCGTATCGTCGGTGCGAAGATTGATTTTGCTGCCGATAAAATCGCCGTAACGTACGGTCCGATGCAATCGACCGATCTTTTGCAGGGCGCGCGACTTCACAAATTTCCAAAGCTCGAAATCAGGTCCGGGATACTCCGCTGGATCAATCTTCGGCGGCGTGTAATCCGCTTCATCGAGCGCCTTCTCAATCTCCGGACTATCCTGAACGATCGATTCAAGTCCGCCCATGGCACACAAAGCGTCGTGAACCTGTTTTTCACTGAATGCGGATGACACGTCTTGCCTAATATTACTTAACTTCTCGGAATGGAAACGTCGTGGGCAAACATGCCCAGCCTTTCGGGCCTCGGAAATTTCTCGCTCAAATGCTTCAAGGTTTTGATGCACAGATCAAGCGACCATGCGACATTCTTGCTGGTAAAAGCGTCATGGTCGTTCCGGCCCGATTCCTCGGGCTTATCGTCGAATTGAATATGTACGCGGTTGCGAAGCTCGCGCAGGCGATGCAGGTCGTCGTAAATGGTCGCGCCCAGACCATCGAGAAGCTTGTGGGTCTTCATGGCCTGAATGATGTTGTTAAATCGCTCGATCTGAGTGTCACGGATTTTTTTGAGGACTTCAGCCGGAATGTTGGGCACCCCTTCCGTAGTCTAATTTTGTGCTCGATAGATAATCTGATCAAGCGCGGCTTCAACAATAGAGCCCGCTTGGACCACCATGAGCTTGTTGAACGTATCGGCTTCGTTGGTCGAACTTAAACGACACAGAGCCTTGCCATTGGCCAGAATGTTGTCGCCCACCTTGAAGTCACCGATGAAGTTGCGCTTGATAGTTTCGATATTTGCCATCGTTAGACATCCGTTCAATGGAATTGAAGTATGCTCTAGCGGAAACCGCCGTGTCCGTCTCGCTTGACGATCGCAATATTGCCAAGGATCGCATTGTCTTTGAGTGAGTAGAGCATCGCCGCATGTTGCGTTCTGAGCCCTAGCAAGGATTTGATCTCGACGGCGAGCGCGATCTTTTGACCATCAGGCGAGAGTTGTCCGGACTCGATCTGGCACTTCTTCGTGTTTACCGCTGACGACACCAAAGGAAGGATGATGTCCCAACGATCTCGAGCATCTACGGCACGGCGCCTGCCGGCGAGAAGCTCTTCAACAGGCTGAAGACGACCCGACTCGTTTGACAGATACTGGAAATGAACGGAAAGCTCCAAGAGAGCGCAGGTCTTGAGATCATCCGGATGGGTAGCGGCACCGCTCCACTGACAGTGCTTCGCCTCGATCGGCGCGCAGAACTTCCCGTAAGCGGAGCGGATGCCCTCATCTGGTAGGAAAATAGCGTCCGACAGATTGCTCGAGACCAAATGCTCCGCTAGCACACGTTTGCCGCTGACGGACGATGTCCGAAGCTCACTGGGCAGCACGCGCTTGCCTGTGACGTCGCAGAGTTGCAGGACGTCTGGTGCAACGATCCGTCCAGTCTTGGCGCAGCGTTCGGCCTCAGGCGGCAGCAATGTGCGTTTGGTTTCCTGGCAGCGGACGAATTCCCGAACATGTCCGCGCTTACCGGAGACCACGGAGGAGGCCTCTTGATCAAGCCGATAGGGCTTGCCCGAAACCTCGCTTTTCCCAAGCTGCTCCAGTAGCACATCGGCCCTTGTGAAGGCGCATTGCCCAAAATGGGCAGGCTCTCCCTTCTTGCCGGTGATGGCGCAAGATTTGAGCAATGTCCGGTCAACGACAGCGTTCGTGATGTCAGACATGCCAGCTTCGTCAACAAGGAGCGACTTGCCAGAAAGCGAACAACGAAGGAGATGTTCAGGCAATCCGTAACGTCCGCTCACCTCCGAACGCGCCAACCGGTGCCTTAACGCGCGCACGCCGGACAGTTCACAGGCGGCGAGGCAGTCGGCAGGCACCTCAACACGCGTCAGCCCGCATAGCTCCAGCGCCGGCGCAGTGTCGATCCGATTGGCGGAAGGCGTGATCGCGAGGTCGCTCTCATACAACGCGCCATCCAGCTGGTAACGCACCTTTAGATTTACCCGCCGGGTCACCTGGCCGTCCAAGGCGACAAGTGTTGTGTCAATCTGTGGCGTGAATTCATCTTCCAGCTTCTTGCGCTTCCGAGCATCTTTACCGGCCGACCTCAGTTCAGTGTCGCGCCGCTCGAGATAGAAGCGGTTAAATTCAACGATGTTTGGCTCGCGATTGGCTTCATCCAGAACGAGATTGGAATTGAGACCAGCAACTGCGGGGTGCTGAAGTAGATCCGGTATAGCGTCGAGTGCAGCGGCCGCCTGGGTGTGCTCGCTGGGATTGCACGTAATCGTCACTATGCGCTCATAACTGTCATGGGCAGTTGTCGCGCGTACGCGGGTAATAGCATTACCTGCGAACCCGCGCTGCACGCTCACGATTGTCACCTCCGGCTTCGTTCCCTTAAAAACAGACACCCAGTCGCTGACAAGCGCCTCTATCCGCTGCCGCGGCTCATGATCGGTATCCTGAACGTCATGAAGGCCGGAAGCCGTGACGCGATCAACAAGACGAAGAAAGGCAGGACTCCCTGGCCTATAGAGCGGTACCTTTGCGTAATCGGACCCCGCATCCTCTGTGAGGCGCGCCAATTCTGGCCTACCCTTGCCGGTGATGCGCAGAACACCAGGAGCGATATCGTTGACAGTTCCGCCGAGACTTGCGAACGCCGCGCGCACGAATGACTCGAGGTCCATGGAAGGCTTGATCTTTTCGAGCATCGGCGTCTGGGGGCCGACATAGTCGTAGCCATCCTGCGACCCTAGCGTTTGCTCAATATTCTCTTTCTCTTCTTCGAGGGTCTTCTTGGCAGCTTCGATGCTGCGGGCGATCCTCTCTGCGGCAGCTTTCATGTCGCGGCCAGCAAGTGCCGCAACCACAAGCTCGCGGATCTTTTCGTCGAAACCGGTACCCTCTTCCTCGTCGCCGACGCCCGATGCTTCGAGCAACGACTCGATATCGCCGATCGCATCGGTCGCCATCTGCAACTTGGTCATCAGACGGCCGACAATATATTCTTCGAACGTGCCGGCGAGCATCACATTGTAGATGATTACGTTCCTGTGCTGAGAGCCGAGGCGCTGAACGCGACCGATACGCTGCTCCACGATCATTGGATTCCAAGGCAGATCGAAATTGATCAACACGTTCGCAATTTGAAGATTGACACCTTCCGATCCAGCTTCGGTTGAAACAATGGCACGGATTTCAGGCGGATCGGCACGGAAACGAGCTATGGTCTCTTGGTTGCGTTGGCCGGATGATCCGTTGATGATGCCGACCTTGAGACCGAGCTCCTCGAGAAAAACCTGAATCGTGGTCTGAGTTTCACGCCGCCCAGTAAATACGACCATACGCCAGCCGGTCGGATTTTCCTGCTTGAGCAACGAAACGAGCTGACGCAGCCCTTCAAGCTTCGCGCTCGTCTTCATGGGTGTGACGATGGCTTTGACAGTCTCCGCGAGCTCCATCGGCACGGTCTCGTTGCGAGCCATAGTCTGAAGCTGGGCCATAAGCGCATGCGGGCTGCTGGTCAGCGCTTGGAGAATACTTATCTGCGCTAGCCGATTTAGCTTCTGGATAGGCTTGGCGATAGCCTCGATAAGGGCGAGCTCCTCGGCAGAAGGATCGACCTTGTGCAGCTGAATCTTTCGCTCGGGAAAATCCAGATTGGCATCGCCCCGCCGCACGCGCGACATGTAACCATAAACGATCTTTCGAAATTCCTCACGCGCGTCAGGTTTCAGGACCCGCGCGCTCTCGCGCTTGTCCTCGATGAAACGGCGGGCGAACATACCTTCATTGCCGAAGGGGTTTTCGTGACCGCGCGCAACGCTAAGCAGATCGACCAGTGAATAGAGGTCCCAGAGCCGATTTTGGATTGGAGTCGCCGTCAGCATCAACACATAGCGAAAGCGGCGCTGCTGAAGAGTTCGATGAAAGACTTTTGCGACCTGCGGTGTGGGATCGACACCATAGAGATTGCGAAGCTTATGGGCTTCGTCCAGCACTAACATGTCAAAGCGGTCGTCGGGAATCTTGTCCAAGTGCGAGCGCGCTGAATGATATGTCGTGATGACGGCCCCTACGTCGTCAGGTTCAGCGGAAACAAGCTTGCTTCCGGTGACAACCTCACCCGGGATATCGAACTTCGTCCCAAGCTCGTCCTTCCATTGAGGGCCAAGCAATTTGGGGGCGACTATTAGGATCTTAGCAACGCGGTTTCGGGCGATAAGCTCGCTCGCCACAAGTCCCGCCGATATGGTTTTGCCGAGACCGACATCGTCCGCCAGCAGGGTTACCGGGAGACGCCGGCAGAAGGTGATGAGGTTTTGGACTTGGTGATGGAAAGGATCGAGGCGCTCCTTCCAGCGGAACTCCGATTTAAAATCATCTCGGCTCTCAATCACGATCGGGTCGGTCAGCCCCCATTCCAGCGCGGCCCGATACACCGTATAGTCTTCTGGCGATTTCGCTCGCCGCAAAATCTTGGTCTGTAGCCCCTGCCCCGACGCCATGCACCCGCCCCTTTTACAACCAGAGTGACGCTAGGCGCGGGCCGCGGCAAGCCCTTCTTTCGCCAAACCTTCCAAACACTTAAGTCTGTACGCCGTACGGCCTCCTCTACAGGCGCGGCCTAGCTGGCCACTTAGTGGCCCGCGCACGGCGACAATTCGGCCAGGATGAGTGTCGAGTAGGCCGCGTACCTGCGCAGGTGCTTACAGAGTACAGGGCCACGGACGAATGCCTAAATATCTAGAAATCGGCGCTCGCAATCTATGCGTCGGCATCAATTTTGATTATGCGGAAGGGTCGGGAGGCGCGTTCTCTCGACTAAAGTGTGATCGTCTGTGCCAGTTCGAGGTAACGACAGAACGCATTCGCCAGTTGCATCTGGCGCGGTGTTTTGCATTCGGCCTCAAAGATCGCCGGAGACGCAACCATGATCGCGAGGCACTTGGCACGAGAAATCGCAACGTTCAGGCGATTGGCGCTGTAGAGAAATTCCATTCCGCGCGGCGCATCGGCGTGGGATGATGTCGCTAGAGAATAAATCGCGATGGCAGCCTCTTGCCCCTGGAATTTGTCGACGGTGCCGACGTGCGCACCGGGAATGCGCTGCTGAATTTCAAAAACCTGCGCGTTGTAGGGAGCGATGATGATAATGTCAGAAAGTTCCAGCATTTTGGTTTTGCCGTCCCTGTCCGTCCACTGCGTTTCTGAAGACAGCAAAGAGGTCACGATCCGCGCAACGGCGTCGGCCTCTTCAATTGAACTGGATTGGTTGCCGATATGAGTAACCGGCAGGTACCGCAGCCCGGTTCCGAGGAATAGACCGTTGGAGGTCACGTTCTGCTGCGCGCAGTTGGGCACCGCGTGCAGTTTGCTGTCGTAAAACAGCTCCGAATTGAAGGCGGCAATCGCCGGGTGCATCCGCCAGGTCTCTTCCAGAAAGAGTCCCTGATCAGGGGCAATCGTCTGGCGACCGGCAAGGATGTGATGAAGCGCCGATACGCCTGTCCCGTCCGGATGTGATCCCTGCATGGGCTGGTCCAACTGTTGGGGGTCGCCCAACAGAATGACTTGGGGAGCGGCCTGCGAAACGGCGAGGACATTGGCCAACGACATCTGCGCGGCTTCATCAACGAAGAGAACGTCAACGCTGTTCGCCACATCCTCGCGCGCCCAGAAGAATGACGTGCCGCCCAGGATAGCGATTTCGCCGGAGCTGATCGCCCCATTCGCCTTAGGATTATCAGGATAAACACGTACGTGATCGGTTTCAGAGCCTTTGTCCGGGCATCGATGCCCGGCCTTGATGGCCTGTCCTGCTGCCAACGCCACTTCGATCGCCTTGTCGATCAGATTGCGAATGACCTTGTGACTGTTGGCGGTGACGCCGACGCGCTTGCCGTCCGTGAGCAGGCGGCAAATCATGTGCGCACCGGTGAAGGACTTTCCGGTGCCCGGCGGCCCCTGGATCGGTAGAATACCGCCTGAAAGCGCAGGAATGATCCGCACGGCATTCTCCAGGGTCGTTTCACTTTCGATGCGCAGCGGCGCCGAACCGAGCCGCGGCGGCAATCGAAGCAGAAGGTCACGCGCCGCCTGATATTCCCCCACGCCCTCGATGCCGTGTTCGGCGACGTAGGTGCCAAGGCGCAGAAGCGATTCCTGCTGCTCCTTCGTCGGAATATGTGTGTGCTCGAAGACGGCGTCAGGATGGATACCCGCCGTCTTCTTGGACTTCTTGATGTCGATCGTGAGGTCGTCCTGTGAGACGGCGGCGGCTGACCCGAACTTTTCTCCTCCTAGGGCATGTAGGTCAGCTTCGTCGCGAATATCGGTATCCTGCGGGGCAAACCTGTACCGGTCCGTGGGAATGCCCTGCTTGCTTCGTTCTACCGTCCCAACGAATTCTAGGGCGCTCAGGCCCGCCTTTTCATCAAGCAGCTCCTCGGCCGTCAGCGCCGCCAGCCGGAAATACTCCCACCAGATCGCTTTTTCTTCCCGCCGATGCCAGTCGAGCGAATGCGCCAGAATAAAGCGGCTCTGCTGCTCCGGCGTACGGTCGACAGGGTCGATCGGAACATCATGCGTCAGCAGCTCGATCAGCTCATTGATGCGCGCTTCATGCTCGGCAATATCGTCGCTTGGACCATCGCTTCCAGGTGCAGGCCGATCAATCGCAGCACCATCTGCAATCGCTTGCGCGCGCAGATGCTCCAGCCAATCACGCAAGGCCGCCGTGGAATTGCAGTCGTCCTGATTATATGCGGCCACAGCCTGGCGTGCCGCCTCATCGATCGACTGAGCGTCGCCCACTTCTAGACCCGCCTGAATAGCCGCCAGCGCTACATTTGCATCTTGGAGAGGCATCACGCGCGTAAAGGCGTAAAACGGCTCCAGCTTCTTGATCGAGTAGCTCTCGACGCTCGCTCTGATCGCATTGCGCACGACGGCATAGAGATCAACCATAACCTTGCCGCGCAGGAGATCATCCACCTCGGTTTGCCGTGTGGCATAGCGCCCCATAAGGCGCTTCAACGCACCGGGTTCATAGGGCGCGTAGTGATAGACGTGCATCTCCGGGAACTCGGCGCGCCTTGCCGTGACGAAGTCCATAAACGTCTCAAAGATCACCTTTTCGGACGTACGGTCGAACGCCCACTGTGCTTCGTAATGGTCGCTGCCTGCCGCGTCGCTGTAGCGAAAGCCGAACAGGTATTCGAAACCGCCTTCACCGATGAACGGGTCTCCCTCGATATCAAAGAAGACATCACCCGGAGACGGTGCAGGCAAGAGGTAAAGGCCCGTTCCAGGGATAAAATCGAGCAGTTCGTGGCGCAAAGTGCCGGTCTCACGCGCTTCGACCTGAACACGCGCCTGCTCCCGCGCCTTAGCGTAGCTGGCAACAGACCCCCGCTTCGGCTTCCACGACAGAGGAACAGGCATTGTAGAGAGCGCCTTGGCCGTCGCGATGCCATTGATCCGCAGCTCGTTCATCTGTAACGCGGACACGTTGGCCACTAGACAGAGATGGTCATCGGCGCGCCTTCGCGCGTCGCATTGCGGCTCCCAGCGACATACGTCGCAATGGGTCTTCGGATCAGGATAGACGGTGTTGGCAGTGTCGGCGCCGCCGTCCACCGCCGTCTGAGTGGCGCACTGCGCCTTGCGAAAGAACGCCATATAATCGGCAACCCGGAATTGCTGCGGACGAAAGTCAGACCAGGGCGCTACGACGTAGACGAACTCCGGCTCGACGCCCTGCATGGCAGCAAGGAGCTGCGCGTAGAGGCATAGCTGCAAGATGGTGCCGCCCTTAGTTTCGCGGGCAAGCTTGGTATCGATGATCTCGTAGGACCAGTCCCCCAGGGCGCTTGGTGTTTCTACTCGCCGCAGAATGTCGGCGCGTCCGACCCAGTTCCCGTCGCGCACGGCTGCCTGGACGATGATCGCGTGACCAGCCTTCATCGCCTCGCGCGTTTGGGTCACGGAATCATCCGTAACATCGACGCCCTCGATCAGGAACGGCTCGAAGCCGTCAGCCCTCAGGTGACAGAGAAAGGCCTTTTCGTGCTTCTGACCACGCTCGCGCAATATGTCGAGGAGCGGGTCCCAGCGCGCAGGTTTAGGCAGCAATCCCTGTGTGACCTTGAGATCGACGCTGGTCAAGTGCGTGCAATAAAGATTGCCCACGAGATCGTGGGCACTGAGCACTAAAGCGCCGCCGACTTTTTGCATGATCCAAGCCCCCAAAGGCGCAAAGGCAATCGGGCACGCGCCCGCGCTTGGCCAGGCCCGATTATACACTCAACCCACAGATGTCTCGCAATCCCTACTCCATTGAGGATTAGGGAGGAGTATATTGCGGTCCCCCAGATTCGCGAACGGACTCCCAGATGCGTTATGGCCAACCCGAGCTGCTGTTCAATAAAATTGGCATGCACGATCTCATGTACCGCCAAGAGCAGAGTGCCGCGGCGGCGCCCGCTGGTATCAACGATAACCTTCTTCTGAACACGCCCACCGAGGACCTGGTCGAAGAGTTAGCGGAGAAATACCGCCTCAACGTTCCAGTCCTCGATCGATCCAACGCCGAGGCTGAGCACTCCGAAGGGCCTGTTGAAGTCTACGACTACTTTTCTCGCGACTATGGTGGGAGCGACGGGCGCCGCACAGTACAGGGCAGCATCGTCGAGCTGACCGTTCCCTACACGGGGGACCGAGGAATGTTCGATGTCCAGCCGACGACCTTCGACAGCGGTCCGCCGCGCGCACAAATTGATGGGAACCACGTTGTCGTCAGGCATTCGGATCGAGAGTTAAAGCCCGAAGAGGCTAATAGAGCCTTGAATGGGATACTGGACGACATCGAGCGATACTTGACCTGGCAGCGAGCTACCGCCGAGCCCTTCAATGAGCGGATCAAGGTGCGCTTGCGCGAGGCCATTGAGGCCCGCAAGGTCAAAGTCCTGAAGGACCGCAACTCGGTTGCGAACCTCGGATTCAAGCTGAAGGGTCGCGCGGACGCTCCCAAGACCTATGTCGCTCCAGTGGTGCGGAAGAAGATCGTGCCGACCACTCCGAAACCGGCAGCCCAGGCTACGTTTAAGCCCGAGCCGATGCTCGATGACCAGACCTATTCTGAAATACTGAAGATTATCGAGAACATGACGCTCGTTATGGAGCGTAGCCCGTCTGCCTTCGAATCGATGGGCGAAGAAGATCTCCGGCAACATTTCCTGGTGCAGTTGAACGGTCAGTTCGAGGGGGCGGCTTCAGGCGAGACATTTAACTTCATCGGCAAGACCGACATCCTCATCCGGGTCGAAGGGCGCAATATCTTCATCGCCGAATGTAAGTTTTGGAGCGGTCCGAAGGCATTCACGGAGACCATCGACCAACTGCTTGGATATTTGAGCTGGCGGGATACTAAGGCCGCCGTAATTATCTTCAGCCGCAACAAGGACTTTTCCAGCGTCCTGAAGGGAATTCAGGAAACAGCGGACGCTCATCCTCACAAGAAACGGGGGCCGACGAAAGATGGGGACACTCGCCTAAGATACATTTTTGGCAATCCCGCGGACCATAACCGCGAGATATTTTTGACGATCTTGGCATTCAATGTCCCGAGCACCTAAAGCGAAGGAGCCGCCGCTCAGGTGGCCGATGGTTCAGCCTACCGAACGACCAGGTTAAATTCCCGATCGAAGTCGAGGGATTTGCCGAATTCGGCGACGGCCGTCGAGCCGAGCACCATCGTGGCGCAAGGACAAGCCCGCCCCCTACCGCTCCATCAGCGCTATCTGAGGGAGCACATCATCAAAATGAGTGCCTGAGGAAGAGCGCGTTGAAAGTGAGTCGCTCCCTTAAGTCGCGCGGTTAGTTCGACATGTTGGTGTCAAGGAGCGCCATGAGTGAGTGCACCACCACTAGTCGCCGACGTCCGATCGTTGTCGTGATGATACGCCCAGCTCCTATCAACTCATAGAGCTTCGTGCGTCCCAAGCCGGTCGCTTCGCACGCATCGTCAACCGTGCAAGTGAGCCGCTGGGCGAATGGCATGATCCGCGGTTCTGCGGCTTTCGGAGCGGATAGACTGACTTGTGACTGTTGCCCGCCAGTTTTCTCTCGTCGATTGTATCTCACGTGGCCCTCGTTTCGCACAAAGCTCGACCGGGCAAGAGTTGATTGCGCGACGAGCAACGTCAATGCGAACATCCGAGGGTGCTCGCGTACGAGAGCGCACGTCAGCGGCGGTTTGAATACTTCCGGACACCAAGGGCGACGGAGAAATTTTTCGCAAATGCGCCAGCGACATTGAGGCATCGCGCCGAGGCTGGTCTGCCAATATCGGGAGCAAATTCCGCAAGCGTTTGCCGCTGTTCACCAGCGTCTTATTCAACCATTATTCAACGAATGCGGCTGGTGGCTAGCTAAGTGTCTGAGTTTGCTGGCGCTCCCTAGGGGAATCGAACCCCTGTTTCAGCCTTGAGAGGGCCGCGTCCTAACCGCTAGACGAAGGGAGCGTGAGGGCTAGCCAATAGCCTCGAAATTTGTCCGCCGCAAGGACCCCGAGGCGCCTTTTACGGCTCATTGGCGAATTTCAGCCGTCCGGCCGGCTTGAGGGTATGGGCGTCGAAGGTGCGGATCTCGATGATGCCGCCCACATCCAGGCTGACCACGAGGCGGTCGCCGGCGAGGCCGGTGGAGACGATTTTGGCGCCCTTCGGCAGGATGGCGGTGACGTCACTGGCCGCCTCGGCCGCCCTTCCCTCCGACTTGAAAAGGCGGTAGCCCACCGCGATCAGCACGGCGCAGATCGCCAGCGCCGTGGTCAACCCCGCGATCAGCATCATCCGCCGCACCCGCGCGAACAGCGCGGCCTGCTCGGGGGTCGGTTCGGGAACAGCGGTATCAGTCGTCGTCATGGAAAATTTTGGCTCTGCGCAAAGGTTGGAGGTTGTCGTCGCCGGCAACGAGGGGTCGGCCCGGCTCGACCGCGTGCTGGCGGCACACCTCACCGACCTGTCGCGATCGCGGCTGAAAGCCCTGATCCTGGCGGGCGCGGTGAGCCTGAAGGCCTCCGCGGTCCGCGACCCCGCTTATCACGTCACATCCGGCGATACGATCATAATCGACGTGCCGGAGGCGGCCCCGCCGGAGCCGAAGGGGGAGGATATCGCCCTCGATATCGTGTTCGAGGACGATGACATCGTCGTCCTCAACAAGCCGAAGGGGCTGGTGGTGCACCCCGCGGCCGGCCACGAGACCGGTACGCTGGTGAACGCGCTGATCGCGCATTGCGGCTCTTCGCTGTCGGGCATCGGCGGGGTGCGACGGCCCGGCATCGTGCACCGACTCGACAAGGACACCACAGGGCTGATGGTGGTCGCCAAGAACGACCTCGCCCATGCCTCGCTGACCGCGCAATTCGCCGACCACGGCCGCACCGGTGCGATGCGCCGCGGCTACATGGCCTTTGCCTGGGGCGTCCCGGGCCGCCATCGCGGCACCGTCGACGCCCCGATCGACCGCCATCCGCATGCGCGCGAGAAGATGGCGGTGCGCCAGGGCGGCCGCGAGGCGGTGACGCATTGGGAGATTCTGGAGAGTTTTAACGGACGCGACGGCAAGCCGATCGCGACGCTGCTCGCCTGCGAGCTCGAGACCGGGCGCACCCACCAGATCCGCGTCCACCTCGCTCATATCGGCCATCCCCTGATGGGCGATGCCGTCTATGGCCCGCATTTCAAGACCAAGGCGAACCAGTTGGCGCCCTCGTCGCAGGGCGCTCTGGCCGCGCTTGGGCGGCAGGCCCTGCATGCGTATTTGCTGGTATTGGAGCACCCGAGGACCGGAGAATTACTCCACTGGGAGGCGCCTCTGCCGGAGGATTTGCTTCTCCTCCAGAGCACCCTGAAAGCGGCGGTATGACGCAGGCCCTTTAAGAAAAGCGTTACATTACAAAAGATTATAGCTGCCACACGGGGTCGTGACGTCAGCAATCCTTCCCTTTTTGCCCCCCCATGGGGTATATTGCGCCTGCGTTGGAAATGACCAACGGAACATCGCAGCTACGGCCGGCTTTAACACAGCGGTCGTCTGCCTGGCCCGCCGCTATCGGGGGCCTGAACCTTTGGAGGGCTTCAGTATGGCCCGTACCGCTGCTTTGCCGGTCCTCAATGGAGAATCCGGCCTTTCCCGTTACCTCGCCGAGATCCGCAAGTTCCCGATGCTGGAACCCCAGCAGGAATACATGCTCGCCAAGCGTTGGCGCGAGCATGACGATCGCGACGCGGCGCACCAACTCGTCACCAGCCACCTCCGGCTCGTGGCCAAGATCGCCATGGGCTATCGCGGCTACGGCCTGCCGATCTCCGAGGTCGTCTCGGAAGGCAATGTCGGCCTGATGCAGGCGGTGAAACGTTTTGAACCCGAGAAGGGGTTCCGTCTCGCCACCTATGCGATGTGGTGGATCAAGGCGTCGATTCAAGAGTACATTCTGCGTTCCTGGTCGCTCGTGAAGATGGGCACCACCGCGAACCAGAAGAAGCTGTTCTTCAACCTGCGCAAGGCGAAGAGCAAGATCAACGCGCTGGACGAGGGCGATCTGCGCCCCGACCAGGTGAAGATCATTGCCAAGCGCCTCGGCGTCACCGATCAGGACGTGATCGACATGAACCGCCGCCTCGGTGGCGACGCGTCGCTCAACGCACCGATCCGCGACGACGGCGAAGCCGGCGAGTGGCAGGACTGGCTGGTCGACAATACGCCCAACCAGGAAGCCATGCTGGCCGAGCACGAGGAGTACGACGAACGCCGTGACGCGCTGAACGGCGCCATGGGCGTGCTCAACCCGCGCGAACGCCGCATCTTCGAGGCGCGCCGCCTCGCCGATGAGCCGATGACGCTGGAAGACCTTGCTGCCGAGTTCGGCGTGTCGCGCGAGCGCGTCCGCCAGATCGAGGTCCGCGCCTTCGAGAAGGTGCAGTCCGCGGTCAAGGGCACGATCGCAAGGGCCGAACAGGCCGCGCTGGAAGCCGCGCACTAAGCGGGGCGTTTCCGCGGCAAGAGATTGGCGGATCGAGAAAGAGAAAAAGCCGGCGGCAACGCCGGCTTTTTTGTTGGGTGAGCTGCGCCAGCTTCGCGAAGCTGGCGGGGGCACTTGAACGCCTATGACGGGTCGCCCGACACATGATGGTCGGTCACATCCTCAAGAACGGACACGCACCGTGTCGATCATCCTGCAATCCACCGTCGGCGGCTTCTCTCCCCAGTTCATGCGCAAGCTGCCGCTGGTCGAGCAGGCGATGCGCGAGCACGGGCTCGAGCCGTCGGAGTTCGTGATCTCCAAGGACTATGCAGGCACGGCGACGATCCCGCTGATGGGGCCATTCTTCTTCAGTTACAGCGTGTTCTTCGGCGAGGAGACATTCACCGTCACCGAGCCGAACGACATGGTGTTTCTGGATTACTTCTTCAAACGCGTGCTGGCGGTCGACGATCCGCCGGAATTGCCGCAGCGGCCGGGATTGATGCGACGGTTCTTCGGCTGGATGGCGCAGGCGGTGTAGCCAATCCGGGCCGCCGGTCGTTCACCTCGCCCCGCTTGCGGGGAGAGGGAGCGCACCTCCTACTCCCCCCACATCCTCGCCAGCGTCGCGAGCCAGCAGCCTTCGCAATAGCGCGCGTCCTTGTAGTCGATCCAGTTGTGGGCATAGACGCGGTCGAGCGGGATGTCGTAGCGCGCGCGCAGGACCTGAACGAGCACGCGCCACGCCGCGACCTGCGCGTCGGTCGGACCGGTCGTCACATCAGGATAATTGCCGGCGAACTCGACGCCGATCGAATTGTCGCGCACCACTTGCCGATAGGTCGCGCTGTTGTCGATATACTTGCTGTCGTTGCGGTTGGCGCCGTCGCCATGGGTCGGCATTAGGTTTTCCGCGACCGCCCAATAGACCGTGCCGTCGGTTTCCACCCACACGGTGACGCCGCGCCGCGTCGGGGTCTTCGCTTGCGCTTGCGCGCCGCCGCGCGCCGAGCCCGCCGGTCCTTCGGTCTGGTGCACGATGATGTTGCGCCAGGGTCTTGCGTTCCGGACGTCACCCCAGGGCGCCAGCCAGACCAGCTTCAGGCCGGGAATGTCGGGCGTGCCGGAGGCGCGTGCGAGCTTTGCGAGTTCGGCATCCTCGGCAGCGGCGGGGGCGATCAGAAAGAAAGCGGCCAGAGCGGCCGCGAGCAGGCGAGCGATCATCATGCGGGTCCAACGGTGACCGCAACCTAGCATGGCCTCAGGCGAAATGGCGCGCGGTCTCGCCCCGGCCGATCGGCTCAGGCGAGAGCGGCGGCGACGGATCGTAGACGGCAAAATCGTTCTTGCCGTTCTTCTTGGCGGCATAGAGGGCGTGGTCGGCATTGGCCATCAGGCGATCCGGGAATTCGCCGATGCCGCGATCCCACTGCGCGACGCCGATCGAGATCGCGATCGGGATCTCGCTGCCGGTGCAGGCCTCGGCATCCTGACGGCAGACCTCGAGCACGCGGCGGGCGATCGCGGCGGCCTCGCGCAAGGACGAGGACGGCAGCACGACGCAGAACTCGTCGCCACCGGTGCGGGCCAGCATGTCGCCGGGCCGCAGCCGCGTCTGCGCCATCAGTGTGAAGTGCTGCAGGCAGGCATCGCCGGCGGCATGGCCGTGGGTGTCGTTGATGGTCTTGAAGCCGTCGAGATCGATCACCAGCAGCGAGAACGGCGCACCGCTGCGCTCCGAGCGGGCGCATTCCTCGGTCAGGCGCTGCAGCAGATGCCGCCGGTTGGCGACGCCGGTGAGGTCGTCGAGCAGCGCGAGGTCGGCGACCTCGCCCCGCAGCCGGTCCATCGCCATCAGCAGGAAGCCGAAATTGAGCGTCATCGACAGGAACAGCAGCCCCAGCACCATCACGGCATGGGTCTGGCCGCCGGCCTTCGCCGACAGATCGTGGCCGAGCAGATTGCCGATCGTGCGGGCAATGAGGATCGCGATGATGGTGAGGATGACGATGCCGGACAGCCGCGCGCCCGGGCTGACGCGCCCTTCCGGCGGCGACAACAGCAGGCGCAGCGCCAGCATCAGCGGCAGGGCCTGACCGAGCGTGTAGCTGAGCATGCGCAGCTGCATGTGCTCGAAGCCGACCATGAAGACCACGACGCCCGCAAGGCTCAAGCCTCCCGTCGCCGTCATCAGGCGCCATGAGACGGGCCGGCCATAGAAGCGCTGAATGCCCATCGCGGCGAGGCAGCTCGCGGCGATGACACCGGCCGCGCCGAGCAGAAGCGGGAGGGGAGAAGCGACGAACAGGCGCACCAGCGCCGTCATCGCGCCGATCGCGCCGACGAAGGACGATGCCATCCAGAACCGCGCGGCGGCGAATTTCGGATAGGAGCGCGTCACGTAGGCCCAGATCACGCCGAGCGCCAGGAAGTTGACGACGAAGACGGTCCAGAGCGTCGGTACGTTCAGCATGACGCGCGCGGCATGCGCAGCGTCGCGCCCCCCGTCCCTGGCAGCCGTCCGTCCATGACCCATCCCCGTTTTCTTGCGGAGAAGAATGCGGCCTTCGCGCTTAATGGAGTCTCACCGCGTTCCGGCAAAACGCGCCTTTGGTTTTGGATTCATGAACGGCGCCGCTCCGTTGTCGGATCGTTAGGGATGTCGGCGGCGACGCCGCTTCGACGCCGCGATGCGGATTCGCGCACCAAAATCACCCGAAAATGCATCTGAGCTGTGGATAACGCGATGACACGGATGTGACAGCGCGGGGCAGGAAGGCGCGAATCTGCTGAGTTTGTCGTCGAGGATGTTGCGAGGCTGGCCCTCCGCCGAGCATCCCTCGTGTCGCGTTCCACCATTAACCCTTAAGAGGATCCTATGGCTAAGAAAGCGAAGAAGGCGACGAAGAAGAAGGCGAAGAAGGCCAAGAAGGCGAAGAAGAAGTAACGAGGCTTGTTCTTTGCCCGGGTGGAGCTTGCTCCGCCCGGGCGTCGGGTAAGTTTGAAGGTGGCGGGCGCGAGGCCCGCTTTTTTATTGGGTGGTGTTGAGAACGCTGCCCCTCCCGGACGCCGCATCAAGAACGTGGATGCCCGGGACAAGCCCGGGCATGACGAACCTTTCAAAAGGTGAAGGAGGAACTACCTCTCCGCCAACGCCAGCTTGGCGCCTAGCGCGGCAAAGCCCGCCGCAAAACTGCGGCGCAGCCAGGCCATGATGCGCGGGCGGGAGATGACGTGCTCGCGCACCGAGGCGGCGCAGAGGCCGTAGACCACGAACACCGCAAGGGTCATCGCCATGAAGGCGCCGCTCAATTCCAGCATGCGCGCCAGCACATGGGCTTCGTCCGCGGCGATGAACTGCGGCAGGAAGGCGAGGAAGAAGATCGACAGTTTTGGATTGAGGATGTTGATCAGAAAGCCGGTGACGATGACGCGGCCGACCGAACGCTCGCGGATCTCGCCCTCGACTGCCAGCGCACCTTGCTCGCGCAGCGCCTGCCAGGACATGTAGAGCAGATAGAGCACCCCGCCCCATTTCAGCGCGGCAAAGGCGAGCGCGCTGGTGTGGAGCACGGCGGCGAGCCCGAGCATGGCCGCCATCATGTGCGGCACGATCCCGAGCGTGCAGCCGAAGGCGGCCGCGAGACTGGCACGCGAGCCGCGCGTCAGCGCCGCAGCCAGGGTGTAGAGCACGCCGGTGCCGGGCGAGGCGACGACGATGAGCGAGGTGAGCAGGAAGGACCAGGACATGGGCGGACGCTAGCACCCGGCATCGCGGCGGGGAAGTCAGGTCTCGGGCCTTCAGTCTCTGACCGTCACCCTGAGGTGCTCGTCCGCTTGGCCGAGCCTCGAAGGGCGACGGCCCGGCTGCGTCTCGGCCGTGCATCCTTCGGGGCTTCCCATCGGGCGCTTTGCGCCCGATGCCTCGCACCTCAGGATGACGGATTTGATAGCGAAACCTTCGCTTCACGCCAGCTGCGCGAGCTCGGCTTCGCGCAGCACGTCGAGCGGCGCCCAGGGTTTGGCCCAGAACTTTGCGCCGTCGGGCAAGGGCTGCATCAGGGGGCGGCCGGAGGTGACGACGACGTCGAGCTTGGGATTGCGGTCCTTGGCGACGTGCGCGAGCTCGACGCCGTTCATGCGCCCCGCGAGCTGGACGTCGGTCATCATCAGGCAGAGCGCCCCGGCGCTCTTGTCGAGGACGCGCTCGGCGGCCTCGGCGCTTTCGCACTGGATGACCTGGTAGCCGCTCTCCTCCAGCAGCAGGCTCAGCATCTCCCGCTGCATGACGTCGTCTTCAACGATCAGCGCAGTTGCACGAAATGGCTGTGCCTGTCCCATCAGCGTCTCCCAATGATCGCTTGCGTAACGTATGTTAAGGAGCCAGAGCGCCTGCGGTTCAGTTCCATTCTGAAAAAATGTAAATCATGGTTCCACGCGCAGGGACTTGACGGGGGGATTCATGACCACGATTCGCGGCGCCGCCGCCATCACAGGAGCCGCCAGCGGCATCGGCCGGGCGCTGGCGATCGAGCTTGCACAGCGCGGCTGCGATCTTGCGCTGGCCGATCGCGACGAGGCCGGGCTGAAGACGCTCGCGGCCGAGATCGGCGCGGGACGCAAGGTCAGCGTGCACCGCGTCGACGTGGGCGAGCCCGACGACATCGCGCAGTTCGCGAACGAGGCGACCTCTACCCATCCCGCGCTCGGCATCGTCGTCAACAATGCCGGCGTCGCGCTGATGGGCTCGTTCGAGGAGATCGACCAGGCGCAGATGGACTGGCTGTTCGACATCAATTTCTGGGGCGTGGTGCACGGCACGCGCGCCTTCCTGCCGCATCTGAAGACGAGGGGTGAAGCGCACATCGTCAACCTCTCCTCGATCTTCGGCATCATCGCGCCGCCGGGGCAATCGGCTTACGCGGCGGCCAAGTTCGCGGTGCGCGGCTTCTCCGAGAGCGTGCGGCACGAGCTTGCGGTGGCGGGCAGCCCGGTCAGACTGTCGGTCGTGCATCCCGGCGGCGTCGCTACCGCCATCGCGCGCAACTCCCGCACCGGGGTCGGTGTCACCGACAATGCCCGCCGCGCGCAATCGATCGAGCGGTTCGAGACCGCGGCGAAGACCACGCCGAAAAACGCCGCGCTGCGCATCATCAAGGGTATCGAAAAGAACGAGCCCCGCATCCTGATCGGCAACGACGCCCGCTTCATGGACCTGTTGCAGCGGTTTCGGCCGGCAACGTATTGGGCGCCGCTGCAGCGGCGGCTGGAGAAAATGGCGAAGGGGACGTGAGGTCGGGGACGCGATGGCGTTGCTTCGCCCTCCGCTGTCGTAGGGTGGGCAAAGGCGCCCTTGCGCCGTGCCCACGATCTCTTTGCCGCCGACAGAAGTCGTGGGCACGCTACGCTTTGCCCACCCTACGAGACTGAGTATGTGGTCACTGCCCCGCCAGCCGGTCCGCAAAATAGCCGATCGTCTTCCTGTAGATCACCGCCCTGTTCCACTCGCGCATCGCCTCGAAATTGGCGGTGCCTTCGCCATAGGGCTGGCCCATCTTGAAGCCGCTGGTGTGGAGCAAATTCGCGGTCGAGGCGAGCACGTCGGGGACGCTGTGACGGAGGTCGACATGGCCGTCGCCGTCGAAATCGACGCCGTATTTGATGTAGGACGACGGCAGGAACTGGGTCTGGCCGATCTCGCCGGCGAAGGCGCCGATCAGGTCGCGCAGCGGAAGGTCGCCGCGCTGCACGATCTTCAGCGCAGCGAGCAGCTCGCCCTGGAACAGGTCGGTGCGGCGGCAATCATGCGCGAGGGTTGCGAGCGTGCGGACCACCGGCATCTTGCCGATGTCGCCCTTGCCGAAATCGCTCTCCAGCCCCCAGATCGCGACCAGGATATAGCGGGGCACGCCGAACTGCTGCTCGATGCGCGAGAGTAGCGCAGCGTGGCGCTGCAGCAGTGCTCGGCCGCCGTTGATGCGGCCGGGGCCGACGCGGGTCGAGACATACTGCTCAAAGCTCTTGTTGAAGGTGTGGCGCTGGCGCCGGTCGAAGGCAAGCACCGCGCCATCGGGGGTGACGCCGCTGAGCGCCGCGTTGGTCACGCTGGCCGAGACGCCGGCCGCTTGCGCTTCCTGGGCCATGGTGGCGACGAAACTGTTGAAGTCCCCGCCGCAGCGCGCGGCCTGCGCCGACCCGCCGGCCAGACAAATGACGGACGCGGCGGCGAGAAGCAGTCTCAGCATGTGGAGCAATCCCCTTAAAAATCTCAAGCTGCGAAGCAGCGCGCGGATCATGCCCGGGAACGCAGCGAGCGTCAAAGCAGCACGCTTGATCCGCATCAAACTGTCTCACGCCCTGCTGTCTAGATTGCAGATACACGGGAGCCGCCAAGGAGAAGCCTCCATGACCGGCCGGATTGACGGATGAGAGAGCTGGCGCTGTGACAATGTTGCTTGCGCCACACCGCTGCGCGATCGACGACGACGTTGAGCCAGGATGAAGCGATCAACCATGTCCAACCATCAACATCCTCACCGGCCAGCCCGCTCCCTCCTCCGCATTCCCCTGTTCCGCCTGCTCGCCATCAATCTCGCGATCGGCGCCTGCGCCGCGACGCTTCTCGTCGGCGGCCTGCTCTGGCTCAATCCCGGACATCTGCGCGAGCTGATCTTCGCCGACAGTTCGCCCGGCATCGCGCTCGCGCTGCTGGTGGCTTCGTTCCTCATCACCTTCGGCTCGGCTGCGATGGGCAGCGCGATCATGGCGCAGGGACTTAAAGAGCACAGCGGCAAGGGCGGCGGACACGCGTCGCGGCTGGCGGTGCAGGAGACGGCGCGGCGCACGCGCACGCATTGAGACATCAGCCACGACGATGGAACTCGCTTTTACAAATCGAGATCACACTGTCTGCACGCAGGCGGGAAGAGGTGCAGGCTGGCACGCCTTCCGATACAGCGCGCCACGCGCGTTGCATTGCGAAGGCCGGCAAGATGAACAAATTGGTTTGACGCTCTAAACAATTGCTTCGATGTGAATCGAAACCAGATGTCGCGACCATCGCATATCTGATCCGCTCGCTGCGACATCAACGCCGCCACGATTTGCTTGCCATCGCAGGGCGTCTTCTATAGCCTTCTATTTTAGGTTGTCACCCTGCCAGCCCCGGGTGACGCTGAAGACCAAAAATAAGCGGCGGGCTTCGGCCCGCCGTTTATTGAGGCAAGGATCCCTTGCGCAGCGGGCCCACGGCTCCGTACCGACCCCGGCGACGCGCGAAGTCATTTGACTATGACGCGGCTATCGACGACAAGCCGCCATGGCCAAAAAACCCGGAACCAATCCCAAAGGCGAATTCGCCTTTTTCAACGTCTTCTATGAAGACGATTCCCAGCGCTCCAACCGCCGCGTACCGAGCGAGCTGCTCGGAGGCCTCGACGGCGACGAACCCGCCCGCGCCTTCATCATGGAGCAGGACCGCGAGATCGCCGAAAAGAGCGGCCGCCCCGCGCTCGAGATCAAGCGGATCGAGCGGGTCGGGGTGAAGAAGAAGTAGGACGACATAAGCAGGCGCTCACCAGCGCCCGCTCCTTTTATTCCAGGCAAACAGCAGATCGGCAAACCGGTCGTAGCCGAACCGCGTGAATGGCAGCGCCACGCGATTGCCGAACAGCGCAGCAAGCCAGCCCTCCCCCGACGTCAGCCTCCACAACGCAATCGCGACATCCGCACCGACGATGAGCCGCCCCGCTTCATCGGTCGCATGCAGGCGCCGCCTGATGTCGTCGAGCGAAGCACCAAAGTGCGCCAGCGCGTCGGGCTGCTCGTTGATGTCCCTGAACTCGACCGTCCCCGCGCGCACCAGCGCCAGCAGCTTGTTGCGCTGCCAGTCGATGCCGGCGTCGCAGACGGGGCAGCGGGTGTTGTACCAGACGGTGAGGTGATAGTCGGGCATAGCTGGCGGGGTTGAAAAAAGCGGAAGAGCAACGGAGATGGAATGAGCAAACCAACGGCATCCGCTTCGCAATTTACTATCCGACGCAATCCAGGCGCTAGCACAAAGAAAAAACGGCGGGCTTTTCGGCCCGCCGTCTTCGTTACGATGGATGCCCGGGTCGGGCCCGGGCATGACGATCCGATCAATTATCCAAGAAGCTCCGCAGCTTCCTCGACCGCGACGGATGCTTCAGCTTCCGCAGCGCCTTCGCTTCGATCTGGCGAATACGCTCGCGCGTCACGCTGAACTGCTGACCCACTTCTTCCAGCGTATGATCCGTGTTCATGCCGATGCCGAAGCGCATGCGCAGCACGCGCTCTTCGCGCGGGGTGAGCGAGGCGAGCACGCGCGTGGTGGTCTCGCGCAGATTGGACTGGATCGCGGCGTCGATCGGCAGGATCGCGTTCTTGTCCTCGATGAAATCGCCGAGGTGTGAATCCTCTTCGTCACCGACGGGCGTTTCGAGCGACAGCGGCTCCTTGGCGATCTTCAGGACCTTGCGGACCTTCTCCAAGGGCATGCCGAGCTTTTCGGCGAGCTCTTCCGGGGTCGGCTCGCGGCCGATCTCGTTGAGCATCTGGCGGCTCGTGCGCACGATCTTGTTGATCGTCTCGATCATGTGCACGGGGATGCGGATGGTGCGGGCCTGGTCCGCAATCGAGCGGGTGATCGCCTGCCGGATCCACCACGTCGCGTAGGTCGAGAACTTGTAGCCGCGGCGGTACTCGAACTTGTCGACCGCCTTCATCAGGCCGATGTTGCCTTCCTGGATCAGATCGAGGAATTGCAGGCCGCGGTTGGTGTATTTCTTCGCGATCGAGATCACGAGACGGAGGTTGGCTTCCACCATCTCCTTCTTGGCCTGGCGTGCTTCGCGCTCGCCCTTCTGCACCGAGTGCACGATCTTGCGGAACTCGACGATCTCGAGGCCGGTCAGGGCTGCGAGCTGATGCACCTCGTGACGCAGGTCCTTGATGCGGTCCTTCTCGTGATGGACGAAGTTCTTCCAGCCCTTGGCCGAGAGCTTCGAGACGCGGTTGAGCCAGCGCGGATCGAGCTCCGAGCCGGTGTAGTTGCGCAAGAAGTCCTCGCGCGCGACGCCGTGGCTGTCGGCAAGGCGCATCAGGCGGCCCTCGTGCGAGACGAGGCGCTTATTGATGTCGTAGAGCTGCTCGACGAGCGAGTCGATACGCGCCTGGTTGAGGCGCAGCGACTTCACCTCGACGATGATCTCGTCCTTCAGCTTCTTGTACTTGCGCTCCTGGTGCGGCGAGAGCGACTCGTTCTGGAGCTGGTTCTGGATGTCCTGCTCCTGAAGCTTGCGCAGCTTCTTGTAGCTGTCGGCGATCTTGTCGAAGATCTCGACCACCTTCGGCTTGAGCTCGGCCTCGATGGCCGCGAGGGACATCTGGTTCTCGAACTCGTCGTCGTCCATGTCGGACTCGGCCGCAGCCTCGCCCGGATCCTTTTCCTCGCCGGCTTCCGTGCCGCCCGGCGCAGGCGCGGCCCGGAACGGGGTCGGCGACGGCGGCGCGGCGGGCGGGGCGACATGCGCGGGCGCGCCGGTCGCGGCGGCCTGGCCGCCCTCGGCAGGCGCTTCACCGTTCTCGCCGGAGGGTCCTGCGATCATCGCATTGTTCATCCCGGCCTTGGCGTCGGGGCCGGCATAGGTGGCTTCGAGATCGATGATGTCGCGGAGGAAGATCTTGCCTTCGTTGAGCTCGTCGCGCCAGATGATGATGGCCTGGAAGGTCAGCGGGCTTTCGCACAGCCCTGCGATCATCGCCTCGCGGCCGGCCTCGATGCGCTTGGCGATGGCGATTTCGCCTTCGCGGGAGAGCAGCTCGACCGTGCCCATCTCGCGCAGATACATGCGCACGGGATCGTCGGTGCGCTCGCCCGGCTCGCTCTTCTTGACCTCGGTGACGGCCTTCTGGGTGACCTCGACGAGCTCGTTGTCGGTCTCGTCCTCGCCGCCCTCGTCCTTGTCCTCCTCGCCTTCGCTATCGTCGGCTTCGGTGACGTTGATGCCCATGTCGGAGAGCATCGACATGATGTCCTCGATCTGTTCGGGCGAGGTCTGGTCGGACGGCAAGACTTCGTTGAGCTGATCGAAGGTCACGAAGCCGCGCTTCTTGGCCTGCTTGATCATCTTCTTTACGGCGGCGTCGGACAGGTCGAGCAACGGCGAGGGCGCGTCCTGGGAATCCTTCTCCGGCGCGTCCGCTGCCTTGTCGTCTTTTTCCTTGTCCTTCGCCTGCAGCGTCTTTGCCTTGGTGGCCATCCATTGCTCCTAAACGCGCTTCAATGCAGTCGGCTCGCCGCGTCTGCCTGAATTCACATGAACCTGTTGCCCGACGCTCTCGCTTCGGCAGCTCTCGACACGGAAAGGGCGGCGCACATATCTCTCGCCACCCCCAACTCTCTCTCGCCGGAAATGCCTAACGCTTCGTCAGCCTCTTTGTCGCAGCGGATGCAGGTGTAGTGCCAACAGCAATTGCGCGGATTCATTCCTGACGCGTCTGTTCTGCCTGCGGCCGCCTGGTGGCCAAAGTGCTACAAGACCGTTAAGCCTCGATTAACCCTGTTTTTGCCGCCAAACCTTGGATTTGGCGAGTCTTTTAGCGGTTCCGGCTCCGGCCGTCCGCATGATTCTTTCATCACACGCTCTTCTGGAACCGACCCGACAGCTCGCCAAAACCCTCGATCAGGGCTTCGGTGCCGTCGACCTCGGCCATCCGGGCCTTGACGTCACGCAGCCACGCCAAATTGGCCTCGCTGGGGTCCTCCCCCAAGGCCAGCTCGGCGTCTTTCAGCTCTCTAAGTAGTGAATGCCATTGCCGATGCAAGGCAACCAGCTGATGCCAGGTGGCGAGAACGTCGTCGGGGGCGGCGCCTTCGCGGGCGCCCCACACCGCCGCGGTGGTGATGCCGTTCTCAACCCGTTGAAGGATTTGCGAAAATCCGCTTTTGGCGAGATCGCCGCGCATCTTTTCGGCCTGCTCGCCGGGGTCCGGGGAATGGTGGTGGTCATTGGCAAAGGCGGCGATGATGCCGGCCCTGAGCTTGTGGGCCTCGGGATGGGCGAGCTCCAGGGCCGCGACCTCCTCGAGGTGGTCGTGCAGCAGCCAGGGGTGGTTGATCAGGCATTGCAGGATCAGCGCCTCCCGGCGGGAGATGGCGCTGCGCTGGCCGCGCATGATCGGGCTGGCCGCCAGCTGCGGGCTCGCCGCCTGGTAGGGGCCTGACGGTAGCGGGATGGGACCGGGGGGACCGCGGCGGCCGCCGCCGAACCCTTGCCCCCCGAATCGATTCGCGCCTCCCGCGGCCCGGGGCTGGAATTGGCGGCCGGAATTACCTTGGAGATTGCCCCGGCCGGCAAAGCCGCCGCGGCCACCCTCGGGCGCGAAAGTGCGCCGCAGCCGCTCGGCAAAATCATCGCGGTAATAGCGCCGCACCACCTCGTCGCGGATGCCGTTCGCGAGCTCCTTGATGCGCGCCTCCAGCGCGGCGCGGCGCTCGGGGGTGGCAAAATTGCCGCCTTCGAGCTCGCGCGACCAGATCATCTCGGCAAGCGGCTTCGCCGCCGCGATGACTTCCTCGATGGCGCCACGACCGCCGGAGCGCGCGAGATCGTCGGGGTCCTGCCCTTCCGGCAGCAGCGCGAAACGAAGACTCTTTCCGGGCGCGAGGAAGGGCAGCGCGAGATCGGCGGCACGATACGCCGCCTTCTGGCCGGCGCGGTCGCCGTCGAAGCAGAGGATCGGCTCGTCCGCCATCTTCCACAACAGCGCCAGCTGGCTTTCGGTGAGCGCGGTGCCGAGCGGCGCCACGGCGCCGGCAAAGCCCGCGGTGACCATGGCGATGACGTCGACATAGCCTTCGACCACGATCAGCGCGCTGCCATCATGGGCGGCTTTGCGCGCGGTCTGGTGATTGTAGAGATTGTCGCCCTTGTGGAAGAGCGGCGTCTCCGGCGAGTTGAGATATTTGGCCGGAACGTCCTTCTCCAGCGCGCGCCCGCCGAAGGCGATGACGCGGCCGCGCAAGTCCGTGATCGGAAACATCACGCGGTCGCGGAAGCGGTCGTAGGGAACGGGAATGTCGTCTCCGGCCACCAGCAGGCCGGTCTCGACCATGTCGTCGACGGAGACACCGAGCTTGCCGAGATGCTCCTTCAGCGCGAAGCGATCGGCCGAGGCATAGCCGAGGCGGAACTGCAATTGAGTCGCCGGCGAGATCCCGCGGTCGGCGAGATAGCCTCGCGCCTTGGCGCCGACGCGCGAGGCCAGCGTCTCCGCGAAATAGGTCGCGGCGAGATCCATGACGTCATGGAGCGTGCGGCGGCGCTGCTCCTGCCGCGCCGCATCCGGCGTCACCGCCGGCAGCGCCAGGCCCGCCATGCTGGCGAGCCGCTCGACGGCCTCCGCAAACGGCAGGCCGTCGGTCTCCATCACGAAGGAGATGATGTCGCCGTGCTTGCCGGAGGAGAAGTCGTGGTAAAAACCCTTCTGGTCGTTGACGTAGAAGGACGGCGTCTTCTCCTGCTGGAACGGCGACAGCCCCTTCCACTCCCGCCCGGCCTTCTTCAGCTTGACGCGCTTGCCCACGACTTCGGAGACCGAAAGCCGGGCACGAAGCTCGTCGAGGAATTGGGGCGTGAAGCGCATGGGCCTCTGTAGCGCGAACCGGGGTGAGTCGGGCGAAAGATCAGGGATATAGGGGCGGCGGGCCTAAAAGTCAGGTTTGTCAGGATTATACGCGCTGTTCACAGGCCTTTGGTCCCGTCCCCCTGAGGTGCTCGCCTGTTCGGCGAGCCTCGAAGGGCGACGGCCCGGCTCTAACCCTCGGCCGTTCATCCTTCGAGGCTCCCGGAGCGATGTATGGCATCGCGCCACTCGCGCCTCAGGATGACGGGACCGTAGTGCCGAAATGACGAGCCCCTTGAACCTAACCCGGTTCCACGCTTCCATATCCCCATGTTCAGGACCTTTCGGGGCGGCCACAGCGGGGGCTGGCGTGTGATCTCGATCGCACCCGTGACCGGCGAGCCCCTGCCCTTCATGCCGGCGCTGTCGGTGACCGACAGCGAGGCCGTCTCATTGCCGCTGGTGCCCTCGCGCAATGCGTGGCGGCTGGTCGGCGCCCCGAGCAATTTGCGCTACACCGAGCGGCCCGAGAAGCAGCAGCTCACAGCCGTGCAGGACGGGCTCGGCCGGATGGAAGCAACCAGCGCGGCGCTGATCCCGATCCGCAAATCGCAGGCCTGGTGGGAGCTGACGCAGGAAGAGCGCCGCCAGATCTTCGAGGACAAGTCGCACCACATCGCGAGCAGCCTTCGTTTCCTACCCGCGATCGCGCGCCAGCTCTATCACTGCCGCGACCTCGGCGAGCCCTTCGATTTCCTGACCTGGTTCGAATTCGCCCCCGCGCATGCCTCGCTGTTCGAGGAGCTGGTGGGGATGCTCCGGGAAACCGAGGAATGGAGTTACGTCGAGCGCGAGGTCGACGTGCGCGTGGTGAAGGAAGTGCTGTCGGCTTAGAGCATGATCCGGAAAAGTGCGAAGCGGTTTTCCGAGAAGATCATGCTCGAAAACAACTAGTGCGCCAAGAACCGCCCGGACTCGATGAGCGGCAGACCCGTGACGGGCCAGTTGTAGACATAGGTCCAGGCCTTCTCGGTGGCGCCATCAGCCAGCGACACGTCGATCAGCCGGCGCAGATATTCGGTCGGCTCCGGAAAACCCTCGCCGCAGGCCTCGTACATGTCGAGCTCGCCCAGGAGCTCGTCAGGCACGCGCATCCGGAAGAGCTCGCCATGAACGATGTCGGAGGCAGCATTCGACAGCAGCAATCCCGGATAATGCTTCACCAGGACGAGCCGACCGCGGCAGGTCGCTTCACCCAGGAAATCCGCGTGGCCCGCGAGCAGTCGCGCCATCGGATGGTCGAAGCCGCGCATCAGGGTGCCGTAGACGAAAAGGCGATCGGAGGTCATGCTGCTCTAAAGTTGCGACGTCGGTGCAATATCGTTACTCCGTTTAGACACGTAATCGTTTCATAGGCAATCAGGATGGATCTGCACACGGCCGAGGCCGCCGATCAACTGCTCGGCGAGGGCGATATTTTGCCCGTGCATGAGGTAAATGCCGAAGGGACTTCGCCCTTTTTGCTCACCTCGGATCATTACGGACGGGTGCTGCCGCGCGCGCTCGGCGATCTCGGCATCGCGGAAAGCGAGCTTGTCAGGCACATCGGCTGGGACATCGGCATTGCCGGCGTCGCCGAGCGGCTCGCAAGGTTGCTGGATGCGCATCTGATCGCGCAGCGCTATTCGCGGCTCGTGATCGACTGCAACCGCCCGCCTTCTGCTGTAAGCTCGATCCCCGTGATCTCCGAAGCCACCGCGATCCCGCGCAACGAAGGGATATCGGATGGGGAGCGCGAGGCGCGGCGGCGCGAGATTTTCGAGCCCTATCATGATCGCATCGATGCCGCGATCGACGCCCGCCTGCACGACAAGCGGCCGACGGTGCTGGTGTCGCTGCACAGCTTCACGCCCGTCTATGCCGGCGTCGCGCGGCCCTGGCACATCGCCGCGCTGTACAACCGCGACACCGTGCTGCCGCAACTGCTGTTGAAACATCTGCGCGCAGAGGGCGATCTCGTTGTCGGCGACAACGAGCCTTACGCGGTCAGCGACCTCACCGACTACACCATCCCCGTCCACGGCGAAGGGCGGGGCCTCGTCAACACCGGCATCGAGATCCGGCAGGATCTGATCACCGACCACACCGGCCAGCAGCAATGGGCCGAACGGCTGGCAAGGATCCTTGCCGAGGTCGAGATGGAGCTGAAGGTGGAGCTGTTGGCGTAAGCCTCACTTCGCCCTGGTCAGCGCCAGCCAGATGCCGCCGCCGATCATGAAGCCGCCGGAGATGCGCGACATCATCCGCGTGCGGCGCGCCGAGAAGAATTTTCGCGCGCGGCCTGCGGCGACGGCGTAGAGCGCATCGGTCACCACGGCGGTGACCATGAAGGTCGCGCCCAGCAGCGCCACTTGCGGAAAGTGCGGCTGGCTCATGTCCATGAACTGCGGGATGAAGGCGCCGAAGAACACCAGCACCTTCGGATTTGACAGCAGCACCAGAAAACCCTGCAGGAAGAAGCCGCCGCGCGGCGGCGGAGGCGGTGTGTCGACATCGACGCCCTCGACCGGCGCCCAGATCAGCTTGATGCCGAGCCAGACGAGATAGGCGGCGCCGGCAAAGCGCACCCAGTCGAACCAGTAGCCCATGGTCGCCATCAGCGAGGTCAGGCCGACCGCGACGATGCCGATGACGATGGCAAGACCGGCCTGCGCGCCGGCCACGTTGGTCAGCGCGGCACGCGTGCCGTGGCGCAGGCCGTTGGCGATGACGAGGGTGACGATCGGCCCCGGCAGCAGCGCCAGCGCAATGCAGGCGGCGACGAAGGCGAAATAGGCTTGCATGGACATCATGGGGGAGACTCGGCTGATGGCGGCTTGCGGGTATTAATGCATGGGATGAGCGCAGAGGAAAGTGAGATGAGCGCAAGGTGCGCGCTCAACCAACGGTGTCATCCCCGCGAAAGCGGGGGATCCAGTACGCCGCAACGCCTCCGCACTTCACCAACGTCTCTGGAATACTGGATTCCCCGCCTGCGCGGGGAATGACAGCGGAGAATGTGGAAGCGACGTACCAACATCGACGCCGACATCGGTCCGCGCCGCATCGTCAGTTCTTCGGCAGGCCGGCGACATTGCGGGCCGGGCCGGTCAGCTCCAGGATATGCAGGCCGGTATTGGCGCGGTCGACGATGTAGATGTAGCCGCGATCATCGGTCTCGACATTGTTGGTCTGGATCGCGACCTTGCAGCGCTCGCCGCCCTCGATCGGGATGCAGCGCTTGTCGGTCGCAGCCGTGATCGAGGGAATGAAATAGCCGACCTCCTTGGGATGATAGGGATCGCGGATATCGAGCGCGCGCACGCCGGCATTGAAGAAGGCGATGAAGGCCATCTTCTTGTAGTAGACCGGCGCCATGCTCTCGTTGGAGGAATGCGCGCCGAAGCGTCCGCCGCGCTGACAGAACTGCCCGCTCGCCTCCGGCACAGTGTAGCTCGAGATCATCATCGGCCGCGTCTCGGTGGTGACGTCGGCGAACCACACCATCTGCCGCGCCTCGCCGCATTCGTTGAGGATCGCTTCATTCACGATCATGACGATGTCGCGGGTCTTGCCGTCCTTGTCCTCGGCGAATTCCGCGATGGGCATGTCGAGCATCGGAAACGTCGTGTGCGCGCCGTTGAAGGCGGACATCGGCATGCGCGCAATCTCGGGATAGCGCAGATTGTCCGGCGTCGGCTCCTTTGCCCCGCTCAAGAGCTTGTCGCGATCGACGATCTGCAAAATGCCGCCCTTGTTGGTGCCGTAACCGAAATAGACGCGGTTGCCGTCGGGCCCGGTCGAGATCGGCCCGTGCAATTCGGTCGGCAGCGCGCCGGTCGAACCGGGCTCCTGACCGGGCAGACCGAAATCGCGGATCTTCTGCGGGCGCGCGGGATCGGAGAGATCGTAGATCTGCGTCATGCGCCGCGTGCGCCAGTCCGGCGCGCCCGAGACGAGATAGGCAATGCCGGTGTCGCATTCCCACCAGCTCTTGTGGGTGTCCTTCAGGCCGCCGATGCGCGTGATGAGCACGGGGCTCGCGGGATCGGTGACGTTCCAGATCTCGTGCGCCTCGCCGCCGAACGTCCTGAGCATGTAGACCGCGTTGGGATCGCCCTTCGGCAAGGTCTTGCCGTCGCACACCCGCACCATCTGCGCGCCGCCGGATTCGTACTTGCCCTCCTGCCCCGGCAGATGCCGCAGATATTTCGGACGCGCGGGATCGGTGACGTCGACGATCGAGGTTCCGTTCGGCTCGGCCTTGCCCGTCATCGGATTGACGGGCGCGGGCACATCATCAGTGCCGCCGTGATGGCCGATATAGGCGATCCAGCGATCGCCCTGGTGATGGATGGTCGGCTGATAGGCGCTGCGGGCCTGGAGATCGTTGCTCCCGACGATCTTCATGTTGGAGGCTTCAGGCGGCGCGCCGATGGTCTGCTTCTGCGCCTGGGCCGCGGTGCTGCACGCGAAAAGGACGAGAGCGGCAACACGTGAAACGCGACGGAACATCAAAATCCTCCCGGAACCAATCTGCGTTGGCTGAGCGTCGAGGCTAGCACGGCCGACTGCGCGCGCCAAAGACTCCATCTTGACATGCAACCATTTGGTTGCCTATTATCGACACCATGGATGAAGTCTTCAAAGCGCTCGCCGATGCGTCACGACGGTCGCTGCTCGACAGGCTTCATGCCAGGAACGGCCAGACGCTGAACGAGCTCTGCGAGGGCCTCGCGATGACGCGGCAGGCCGTGACCAAGCACCTTGCGATCCTGGAAGAGGCCAATCTCGTCACCGCCATCAGGCATGGCCGCGAGAAGCTGCACTATCTCAATCCGGTGCCGATCCATCAGATCGGCGAACGCTGGATCAAAAAATTCGAGCGCGGCAAGCTTGCCGCGCTCAGCGAGTTGAAACGCCAGTTGGAGAAGCGCGATGAGTAAGCCGGAGTTCGTCTACGTGACCTATATCGAGACCACGCCGGAAAAGCTGTGGGAGGCGTTGACGTCGAGCGAATTCACCAGGCAGTACTGGTTCGGCGCCGAGGTCCGCTCCGACTGGCAGGTCGGCTCGCCTTTTGCGCTTACGCTCGACGGCGAGATCACCGATTCCGGCGAGATCCTGGAATCCGATCCGCCGCGCCGCCTGTCCTACAGCTTCAAGCACCAGAAATTCGAAGAGCTGCGCGGCGAGCCAATCTCACGCGTCGTCTTCACCATCGAACCGTTCGGCGCGCTCGTGCGTTTGACCGTGTTGCATGACGGCTTCGTCGAGGGCGGCAAATATCTCGGCGCCGTCTCCAATGGCTGGCCGGCGATCCTGTCCGGGCTCAAGAGCCTGCTGGAGAGAGGCAAAGTGCTCGCCATTCCCCGCACGGCGCTCAACAAGGGATTCGACGCAAAATGAACCTCGATCAATTCAAGCCGCTGACGGTCTACACCATCTACATCGCTTCGACGCCGGAGAAAGTGTGGGAGGCGCTGACCTCGGCCGAGTTCAGCAAGCAATATTTCTTCGGCAATGCCGTGGAGGTCGAGCCGCGCCTTGGCGGCGCGTTCACCGTGCGCACGCCCGATGGCGCGTTACACATCAGCGGCGAGGTTCTCGCCTACGATCCGCCGCGAAAGCTCTCGGTCACATTCAACGTGAACTGGCCCGAGCTGATCGAGAAGCTCGGCCCGACGCTCGTCACCTACGAGATTGAACAGGCCGGCGATGCGGTCCGGCTTACCATGTGCGAAGGCCACGACCGCCCGCTTAGCGACGACATCCTCGCCGGTGGCCGTTCGGGCTGGCCCGCGATCCTGTCCAGCCTCAAGAGCCTGTTGGAAACCGGCAAGCCGCTGGCGGTGAAGATGGGGCCACCGCAGCGGATGCTGGATGCGCTGAAGGCGATGGGGATCAAGACGCCTTAATTGATGAAGAACAAGCAGCGGTCGCTTCTTCCCCTCTCCCCTTGTGGGAGAGGGTGGCTCGCCGCGAAAGCGGCGAGACGGGTGAGGGGTCTGTCTCCGCGTCTGGGTCTCCCGCAATAGAATTCGCTGAGGCAACCCCTCATCCGGCGCTTCGCGCCACCTTCTCCCACAAGGGGAGAAGGAAAAGCAGCGGAGGCGACTAGCTACACCGGCACCACCAGCCGCCGATAAAGATGCCAGGTCGCATGCCCGAGCACGGGTAACGTCACGATCAGCCCGAGAAAGTAAGGCAGCGCCGAGACGATCAGCAGCATCACGATCACGGCGGCCCATGTGATCATCGGCAGCGGGCTCGTCACCACCGCGCGCACGCTTGTCACCATCGCCGTGACGAAATCGACCTCGCGGTCGAGCAGCAGCGGAAACGACACCACGGTCAGCGAGAACAGGATCAGCGACAGCACCGCGCCGACCGCATTGCCGATGCCGAGGAACAGCAGGCCTTCATTCGTGGTCAGCACCACGGTCATGAATTCCTGAAGGCTCGAGAACGAAGCGTGCAGACCGAGCAGCAGCGCGATCAGGAGCCGCACCTGATACATCCAGATCACGAACACGAACAGCGTGACGAACGCCATCCAGCCGATCTCGCTGCGCGCGCGCACGGCCGACCAGATCGCGCCGAACGAGACCGGCTCGCCGCGCTCGCGGCGGCGGCTGACCTCATAGAGCCCGATCGCCACGAATGGCCCGATCAACGCGAAGCCTGCCGCCAGGGGATAGACGAGATAGACCATTCCGAAGGCGGTGAGGCACAGCATGATGGCGATGCCGCCGGCGGCGTAGAGCGCGCCGAAGCAGAGACCGTAGAACGGCAGCGCCTGGAAATCGCGCAGACCCTCGACCAGCGCCTCGGCGATATCGGTCGCCGCGACGCGACGTACCACCGGATCGACCTTGCCGGAGATGGACATCAGCTCCCTCCACACATCGGCGCGATCTTTCGTCGCGCGCATGCTGCGATACTAGCGCCGCCGCGCGCAGGCGCAACTTGATGCCAGCCTGCGCGAAGAGCAGCGGCGAGGTAACAATGCTCGCGATGCGAAATCCTTCACCATCGGTGCGATTTTCGCGCCAATGCTATGGACTGGGCAGACGATCGTCCGCAAATTGTACCTCCGAGCAGATGCGCCTGAGAGCGGACCGCCCCACCGATGAGCCTGCGTACCCGGTTACTGATCCTCGTCATTGCCGCCATGCTGGTGCCCGCGATCCTGGTCGGGCTGCGTTTTGTGCAGAACCGGGCCAGCGAGATCGACGCGGCGCTGGCCAATCTGGCCGCATCCGCCGACGACATCGCGAGCGATCTGAACGAGAAGATCCAGGGCACCGCCCAGCTCCACTACGGTCTGGCCCGCGCCCGCGACCTCGACACGCGCGACAAGGCGGCGTGCTCGGCGTTTCTGTCGGAAGTGCGCGAAGAATATCCGCAGTTCACGGGCATCTTGACCATCGATCCCGACGGCAGCCTGTTCTGCGACTCGCTTCGGACCAACCGCACCCTCGACCTGAACGACCGCGGCTATTTCAAAGAGGTCAAGGGTCTTCAAGGCGTCGTTGCCGCGGAGCCGGTGTTCGGCCGCCTCACCGGGCTATCGGTGCTCCAGATCGCCTATCCCGTGCGATCGGAGGCGGGCGCGCTGAAATTCGTGCTGCTCGCGTCCTTCAACCTGAACAAATTCGCGGAATTTCACGACAAGCGGCTGCTGGCCGAGAAGGACATCCTGTTCGTCGACGCCAAGGGTACGGTCCTGGTCGCCCCCAAGGGCGGCGGCTGGAGCGTGCCCATTGGCGGGACCATTGCGGGCTCCGATCTGTTCCGCTTTGCGGCAGCGCCCGATGGCGAGCCATTTCGGGAAGTCACCGACCGCGGGGGCCGCACGCAGATCTGGGGCGTTGCCCGCTCGCCCTCGATGCGCAAGGCCGGCCTCACCATCATGGTCGGACGCTCCAAGGACGGACTGGTCGCGGCAGCGAACCGCCGGCTTTACGAGGACATGGCGATTCTCGCGGTGGCCTTACTGTTGCTCCTGGCCGGCTTATGGATCCTCACGACCGTGAGCATCGGCCGCCAGGTCGGGCGGCTCGCCACCATGGCGAAGAGGCTCGGGCGCGGAGATCTCAGCGCGCGCATTCCGGAGCCCCATCCGGGCGGCGAGCTCGGCGGATTGATGACCCTGCTCAACGGCACCGCCGAATCGCTGCAGCGGCAGCGCGCCGCGATCGCGGATCTCAACCAGAAGCTCAGCCAATCCCAGAAGATGGAAGCCATGGGCCAGCTCACCGGCGGCGTGGCGCATGACTTCAACAATCTCCTGACCGTCATTCTCGGCAATTCGGAGCATCTTGCCGACCAGCTGGCGGGAAACAAGGAATTGCACCGCATCGCCGGCGACATCGCGACCGCCGCCGAGCGCGGCTCTGACCTGACGCGGAGCCTGCTCGCCTTCGCACGCAAGCAGCCGCTGCGGCCGAGAGAGATCGACATCGCCGAGAAGGTGCTCGGCATGGAGCAGCTTCTGCGTCGGACACTGGGCGAGCACATCGAGTGCCGCTTCGCGCTCGAACGGGATTTATGGCCGGCCAGCGTCGATCCCGGCCAGCTGACGACAGCGCTGCTCAACCTCGTGCTCAACGCGCGCGATGCGATGCCGGAGGGCGGCAAGCTGACGGTCGAGGTCCATAACAGCTCGCTCGGTGAATCCGACCTCGACGTCAACGGCGAGCCGCGGCCCGGCGACTACGTGATGGTGGCCGTGACCGATACCGGCAGCGGCATGAGCGCCGAGGTGGTCAGCCGCGCGTTCGAGCCGTTCTTCACGACCAAGGAGGTCGGCAAGGGGACCGGCCTCGGCCTGAGCATGGTCTACGGATTTGCACAACAGTCCGGCGGACTTGTGCAGATACAGTCCGAGCCGGGACGAGGCAGTGTCGTCAGGCTGTTCTTTCCCCGCCTCGAAACACCGCCGGGCGAGGACCTGCGCCCAGCGGAAGCGACCGTCACACAAGCGGGACACGAGACCATTCTCCTCGTCGAAGACGACGACATGGTGCGGGCCTATGTCGAGAACGAGCTCAGGACGCTCGGCTACCGGGTCATCGCGACGTCGAACGGACCGGCAGCGCTGGAGGTGATGCGCCAACCCGGAGACATCCAGCTGCTGTTCACCGACGTCGTCATGCCCGGCGGCATGTTCGGGCCGGAGCTTGCGAAGCAAGCAACCGAGCTGCGGCCTGATCTCAAGGTGCTCTTCACCTCCGGCTACAGCCAGACGCCCGTCAAGACTCCGGACGGGGACGGCGACGCCCGCATTCTGACCAAGCCGTTCCGGCGAAAGGATCTTGCGGCGATGCTGCGGGCCGCGCTCTCGGAGCCGTCGCGGTAGATCAGGACGCTATCGCGAGCTGGAGCGCCACTGCGAGATTGGCCGCGAACAGGCCCGCGTCGATGACGAAGATCCGGAGCATCGGACCCTTCAACACCGGCCAGTAGGCGACCCCGACACGTCCGCCACGCATCAGCACCGGGAGGTTATAGGCGAACTGGCTGAAATGGCAGGCCGAAAAGAACAGGAACAGCGTGAGCTGCGCCTCGACCGGCTGGAAGAAGAGCGGACGCGCAGCCAGAAGGTAGAACGACAACAGCCCGATCGGCAGGTTCATCCCGCCCAGGAACGCAACGCTGGCCGCCAGGGTCGGCGCGATCGGATTGCTGCGCTCTTCCCGCGGCAGCAAGATCTTCAGCGTGTTGGCTGCGCAATGCTGAACTGGATGAAGGCGCCGCCGAACCACAGCGTGTTGAGGAGCAGGACGATATCCGAAAGGCGCATGGTCATTTTCCGTAAAAGGCTTCGCTGCGCACGACGCGGCCCGCGTCGTCAAAATCCATGAACTCGCTGGCGCGCGTGTCGCCGAGCTGCCACCACACCGTCAGGCGCGCGATGGCGTCGTCCCAGCTCCAGCTCAGGATCTTCAGGTCCGCGCTTTCGATGTGGCCATAGGCTTTGCGCCAATAGGCGCGGATATTCTCGATGCCGGCGACGACAGGCGAACCGGTCAGCGTCAGCGCCAGAGGGCTGCGCATCTGCGCATTCTCGGCGAAATGCGCGACAACCGCGTCGATATCGACCTTGCACCAATTCGCGCACCATGCCGCGACGAAGCGCTCGGCGGCCGCGCGATTCATTTTCGCGCTCAATGTATTCTGTCCGCTCATGACGACACGGCCCTCCCCGGCCTGTTGCCAGGACAGTGGCAAAGCCCGCCTCTCATGTCAACTACATTGACTTTAAGAACCGTCAGTTATTGTCGGCGATCGTCCCCATGACAGCCATCCATGCCGCCGCCCCGGATGCGCCGACGCGATCGAACGCCTCGCGCAAAACCTTGCGCTCGTGGTCCGAGGCCCGTTGCTCGATGCGCTGCCCGGCGGCCGTCAGACGCAGCAGCTTCGAGCGATGCTGCTCGGGCGAGCGCCTCGACGTCAGGAGCTTGCGTTCCAGCAGCAGGTTGAGCGGCCGGCTCAAGGCCTGCTTGGAAATGCCGAGGACCTCGAGCAGCGAGCCGATCGCGATATCGGGCCGCCGCGCCACCACGTAGAGGATACGATGATGCGGACGCGACAGGCCCTGCTTCGCAAGATATTCGTCCGCTTCCAGCGTCATCCCGCGCCAGCCGTAATACATGAGCTCGAGCGCCGCATCGAGATCGTGCAGCTTGTCGAGCGAAGCGCGGTGAAGTCCCGCGGCTTGAGACGTCTTGGCCATTGTCGGAAGTCAGCCCTGTTAAGAAGTCAGCCCTTGGCCCGCAGCTCGCGCCGCAGCACCTTGCCGGTCGCCGTCATCGGCAGCGTCTCGGCGAATTCGACGAAGCGCGGATATTCGTGCGCGGCAAGCTGCACCTTGACGAAGTCCTGGATCTCGCGCGCCAGCGCGTCAGTGCCGGTAAAGCCCGGACGCAGCACGATCCAGGCCTTGATCGATTCGGTGCGGATCGGATCGGGGATGCCGACCACCGCGGCCATTGCCACCGAGGGATGCTTCATCAGCGTGTGCTCGATCTCGGACGGGCCGACGCGATAGCCGGCGGTGGTGATGACGTCGTCCTCGCGGCTGACATACCAGAAATAGCCATCCTCGTCCTGCGCGCCGAGATCGCCGGTGAGCAGGAATTCGCCGGCATATTTCTTCGCCGTCGCCTCCGGATTGCGCCAATATTCGAGCATGGTGACGGGGCACGGCTGGCGCACGCCGATGATGCCGCGCTGGCCGCGCGGCAATTCCTCGCCCTTGGCGTTGACGATGCGGACGTCGAAGCCCGGCGTCGCCTTGCCCATCGCGCCGGGGCGGATCGGAAACAGGTTGGAGTTGCTGCCGATCACGAGATTGCACTCGGTCTGGCCGAACACCTCATGGGCGTCGATGCCGAAGGTCTCGCGCACCCAACCCAGCAGCTCGCCGCCAAGGGACTCGCCGCCGGTGAAGATGCTGCGGAGCTTGACGCCCGCGTGCTTGACGCCCGCCTGCCGCATCAGCTTCAGCGCTGTTGGCGGCAGGAAGACGTTGCGGACGCCGAGATCGGCCATCATCTGCATCGCCGCCTGCGGCTCGAATTTGCGCGCGCGATGCCCGACCAGGGGGATGCCGTGATACCAGAATGCGAGCAGGCCGTTGACGAGTCCGCCGATCCAGGCCCAGTCCGCCGGCGTCCACATGAGATCGCCTGGACGCGGCAGGAAATTGTGACACATCTCGACGTTGGGGAGATGACCGAGCACGACGCGGTGCGCATGCAGCGCGCCTTTTGGATTTCCCGTCGTGCCCGAGGTGTAGATGATCAGCGCGGGATCATCGGCGGCGGTGTCGACGGTCGCGAAGTCCTCGGACGCGGTTTCGATCGCCGGCCAGAATGGCTTTGCGCCGGCGTGGACGGCGCCGCTGGTGATGTAGATGTCCTGCAAATAGGGCAGCCGCTCGCGGATCTTCGTGAGCTTCTCCCAGCCCGCCTCATCAGTGACGATTGCCTTCGCCTGTGAATTCGACAGGCGGAATTCCAGCGCGTCCTCGCCGAACAGGGCGAACAGCGGGATCGAGACCAGGCCGGAGCGGAACGCCGCCATATGCGCGATCGGCAGCTCCAGCGACTGCGACAGGAACACCGCGACGCGGTCGCCGCGCGAAAGCCCATCGGCCTTCAGCACGTTGGCAAAGCGGCGCGACATGTCCGCGACCTCGTCGAAGGAGGTGCGCGTGGTGGCGCCGTTCTCGTCGACGTAAACAAGCGCGAGCCGGCCGGAGCCGTCGGCATGCCGATCGCAGCATGCTTCCGCCATGTTGAAGCGCGCCGGGATGTCCCAGCGGAAGTTGCGGACGAGCTCGTCGTAGGTCTTGGCTTCGGTGAGCATGGGCTTGGTCGTCTTCCCGGGGTCTCGTCGTTGTTGCCCAGTCTAGAGAGTTACCGCATCGTCCGGAAGAATTTCCTGACATCGCGCACGAACAGCTCCGGCTGCTCGAAGGCGGCGAAATGGCCACCCTTCTCCATCTCGCTCCAATGCGTGATGTTGTGAAAGTTCGGTTCCATCCAGCTCCGCACCGGCGTGATGATTTCCTTGGGGAACGCGGCGACGCCGGTCGGCGCCTTGACGACAGGCGTGGTGCGGCGCTTGCCAAAACTTTCCCAGTAGAGCCGCGCCGAGGAAGTCGCCGTCTCCGTCACCCAATAGAGCATGACGTTGTCGAGCAACTCGTCGCGGGTGAAGATGTTTTCGGGATGGCCGTTGCAATCGGTCCAGGCCCAGAATTTTTCCAAAATCCAGGCCGCCTGCCCGCTCGGCGAATCCGTGAGGCCATAGCCGAGCGTCTGCGGGCGCGTCGATTGCTGCTTAGAGTAGCCGGAGTCGAAATCGACGTAATGCTTGAGGCCGGCGAGTGCCCGCTTCTCCTCCGGAGTCGGCTCGCCCTCCATGCGCGGCGGCGAGTTGAAGGAGAGCGTGATGTGAATGCCGGCGCAGTGCGCGGCATCCTGTGCGCCGAGCGAGGCCGTCACCGCCGACCCCCAATCGCCGCCTTGCGCGCCATAGCGCGCATAGCCCAGCCGCTCCATCAGCTGCGCCCAGGTCACGGCGATGCGGTCGACGCCCCATCCGGTCGCCTTCGGCTTGGCGGAGAAGCCGAAGCCGGGCAGCGAAGGACAGATCACGTGAAACGCGTCCGCAGGATTGCCGCCATGCGCGACGGGATCGGTGAGCGGCGCGATCACCTTCTGGAATTCGACGATCGAGCCCGGCCAGCCATGGGTGATGATCAGCGGCAGCGCGTTTGGTTCTTTCGAGCGCACATGCAGAAAATGAATGTCGAGCCCGTCGATCTCGGTGGTGAACTGATCGAAGCGGTTCAGCTTTGCCTCGCGCGCTCTCCAATCGTATTCGCTCGCCCAATAGGCGCAGACCTCCCGGATCCACTTCAGCGGTGCGCCCTGGCTCCAGTCGTCGACCAGCTCCGCCTCCGGCCAGCGCGTGCGGGTGAGACGCGACTTGAGATCGGAGAGAATGTCGTCGCTGATGGCGATACGGAACGGTTTGATGGCGCCGGTCATCGTGCCTCCCGATTTTTCTTGTCGAGAGAGTAGACCGGATCGCAGCCACGTCAAAGGTACCGATCCTCCCCGGAGGGGGAGGATCGGTTCGCATGAAGCGAAGCGGCATGCGAACCGAGGTGGGGTGACAGTCTTTCCGCGGAAGCGCTGCCCGAGTGGAGAGATCACCCCACCCCGCTAGGCTTCGCGCGATCGACCCTCCCCGTCCAGGGGAGGGTAAGCAGCTAGCCCGACAGCGCGGCCTTCACGAGGCCGCTCGCCTTGCCGAAATCCATCTGCCCGGCATACTTCGCGCGCAGCACGGCGATCACCTTGCCCATGTCCTTCATGCCGGCGGCACCGGTCTCGCCGATCGCATCCGCGATCGCCTTCTTCACCTCGTCGTCGGCCATCTGCTTCGGCAGATACGCCGAGATCACTGCGATCTCCTCGCGCTCCTGGGCCGCGAGCTCGGCGCGGCCGCCCTTGTCGTAGAGCTCGACCGCCTCCTGGCGCTGCTTGATCATCTTCTGCAGCACACCGAGCAAGTCGGCGTCCGACAGCGGCGGCTTGCCGTTGCCGCGAGCGTCGATGTCGGCGTTCTTGATGGTCGAGTTGACCATGCGCAGCGTGGACAGCTTGCGCTCGTCCTTGGCCTTCATGGCCTCCTTGACCGCATTGTTGATGTCGTCGCGCAACATGATCGTGATCCCTTCGAATATCTGACGCCTGATCTAGGCCGTTCGCGGCCCCTAGACAACCTCGGTTCCGAGCCATTCGGTCAGGGCCCGCACTGTCGCTTCGGGCTGCTCGGCTTGCGGCAAGTGCCCGCAGCGATCGAGGACTTTGAGCCTTGCGCCGGCGATGCCCTCGGCCATCTCCCTGGAGAGCGCGTTCGGGATGGTGTTATCGGCATCGCCAGTCAACACAAGCGTCGGGCATTTGATGGCTGCGAGCGTCGGGCGTGAATCCACCCGTGCGATGATCGCGGACTGCTGCCGCAGATAGCCCTCGACACCGACATCCTCGTCCTGTGCATGCACCAGCTTGAGAATATCGGCATCATCGCGCCGCGACGGATGCACCAGCTCCGGAAAACTCTCCTCGCGGAGCTCGCCGTGCCGGGCGCGCTCCATCAGGCCGCGCCGGCGTGCGGTCGCCTCCGGCGTATCGGGCCGCGCCTGGGTATTGATCAGCGCGAGCTTTGACACCCGTTCGGGCGCCTGGCGCATGATCTCGAACGCGATGTAGCCGCCCATGGAATGGCCCGCGAGCGCGAAGCGCGGCGGGGCCTCGCTCAGCATGCGGGCGGCGATCGCCGCCATGCTGTCGTCGCGGATATGGTTGGCAACCATGACCGGGCCGAAACGCCACAGCGCCGGGATGACCGGGGCATAGATCCGGGCCGAGGAGGCCAGCCCCGGAACCAACAGAATCGGGGTGGTCTGGTCCATTATTGCCTCGCAAGCCCAGGAATTTGCCGGAAATTGTGCGGCCAAGCTTAGGAGCCCGAGACGGGCTGTCAAATATGCAAAAACGCATGTGAATCGGTGCATCTGCGCTTTGACGGGGGCGTCCGACAGGCTTATGAAACGCGCTCATGACACAACATGACAACGATCCCGCTTGGCCGGACCATAAACCGACCGCGCTCCTGGTGCTTGCCGACGGCACGGTGCTCGAAGGCTTCGGTCTCGGCGCCGAAGGCCACGCCGTCGGTGAAGTCTGCTTCAACACCGCGATGACCGGCTATGAGGAGATCCTCACCGATCCCTCCTATGCCGGGCAGCTCATCACCTTCACCTTCCCGCATATCGGCAATGTCGGTACCAACGAGGAAGACATCGAGACGGTGAACATGGCCGCCACACCTGGCGCCCGCGGCGTGATCCTGCGCACCGCGATCACCGATCCCTCGAACTATCGAGCCACCAAGCATCTCGACCAGTGGCTGAAGGCGCGCGGCATCATCGGCCTCTCCGGCATCGACACCCGCGCACTGACCGCGCTGATCCGCTCAAAGGGCATGCCCAATGCCGTGATCGCGCACGCCAGGAACGGCGAGTTCGACCTGCATGGCCTCAAGGAAGAGGCGCGCGAATGGCCGGGCCTCGAGGGCATGGACCTCGTGCCGATGGTCACAAGCGGCCAGCGCTTCACCTGGGACGAGACGCCGTGGCTGTGGGACAAGGGCTTTGGCCGCCAGGACAAGGTGGAGTTCAACGTCGTCGCCATCGACTACGGCATCAAGCGCAACATCCTGCGCCTGCTCGCCGGCGTCGGCTGCAAGGTGACGGTGGTGCCGGCGACGACTTCGTCCGAAGACATTCTGGCGATGAAGCCGGACGGCGTGTTCCTGTCCAACGGTCCGGGCGATCCGGCCGCGACCGGCAAATATGCCGTGCCTGTGATCCGGGACGTCATCAAGTCCGGCACGCCGACCTTCGGCATTTGCCTCGGCCACCAGATGCTCGGCCTCGCCGTCGGCGCCAAGACGAAGAAGATGCATCAGGGCCATCACGGCGCCAACCACCCCGTGAAGGACGAGACCACCGGCAAGGTCGAGATCACCTCGATGAACCACGGCTTTGCGGTGGACGAGACCACGCTGCCGAAGGGCGCGACGCAGACCCACATCTCGCTGTTCGACGGCTCCAATTGCGGCATCCAGCTCGACGGCAAGCCGGTGTTCTCGGTGCAGTACCACCCCGAGGCCTCACCAGGCCCGCGCGACTCACACTACCTGTTCCAGCGTTTTGCGGATCTGATGCGGCAGAAGAAGAGCGCGTAAGACGCGCGCTCTCATGCCCCGCTGACTGGGCCTCGCGGCTCTGGGGTCCCGGCTCTGCGCCGCGGCGTTGCACGCTGCAGCGCGTCCGGGACAGGTGACCTGTTGAGGAACGCCTCCACCCGATAGAATGTTGTCCCGCTGTCTTTGCAGCCGGAGTCCCGCCATGTCCGTCGTCCGCGACAACGCCCAGCCGCTCGCCATCGTGTTCGAGGATGACGGGCTCGTGCCGAACAACATCCTTCCGTTCCTGGTCTACCAGGCTGCGGTGAAGCTCGACCCGGAGCGGCCGGAAGAGACCATTGAGAACCTGTTCGAAGCGAATGGCTGGGGCGGGACGTGGCGGAACGGCGTCTACGATTATCTGCATTACCACGCGACGGTGCATGAGGTGCTCGGCGTTGCGCGCGGCAGTGCCCGCGTCCGCTTCGGCGGCGACCATGGTCAGGAGCTCGAGATCAAGGCGGGTGATGTCGCGATCCTGCCGGCCGGCACCGGCCATCAACGCATCAGGGCGAGCGAGGATTTTTGCGTGATCGGCGCCTATCCGCCCGGGGCAGAGATGGAGATCACGCGCGCAACGCCCGAGAACCACGCGAAAGCGTTGAAGACGATTCCGAACGTCGCGATGCCGCCGGCCGATCCCGTGACGGGCACGGATGGGGCGTTAATGCGGCTGTGGCGGTAGCCACAACGGCGGCGCCGTAGGTGGGCAAAGCGAAGCGAGCCCACCAATCTATTCAAGCCGAAAGGAAAGATAGTGGGCACGGCGGGCAAGAGCGCGCCTTTGCCCACCCTACGACACCGTGCCCTACGCCTCGTTGCCACCCTCCTGCCGCGTGGCCTCGAACAGGAACCACGTCCGGCGCTCGGTCTCGTCGATGAACACTTCCAAAATGCTGGCGCTGGCGACATCGCCGGCGTCGTCGCAGACCTCGTGCGCTTTGCGCATCGCAGCCGCGACGTGCTTGTTGTCCTGCATCAGCTCGCGCAGCATCTCGCGCGGCGGGACGTAGTCCTCGTTGTTGTCCTTGATGGTCTGGAGCTTTGCGACCTGGCCGATCGACTTCAGCGTGGTGCCGCCGATCTTGCGGACGCGCTCGGCGAGCTGGTCGGTGGTGGCGAAGATCTGGTCGGACTGCTCGTCGAGCAGCAGATGATAGTCGCGGAAATGCCGGCCGCTGATGTGCCAGTGAAAATTCTTGGTCTTCAGATACAGCGCGAAGGCGTCGGCCAGAAGTACGTTGAGCGCCTCCGAAACCTTCTTGACCCCGTCGGGCGACAGGTCGGTGGGGGTATCGAGATCGGGCGAGACCTTGTTGTTGGTTTTGCTCACGGGAAGCCTTCCTGTTAGGACGCGGACATTGACGGCGCGCCGTCGCACCCCTAACGCAAGGCGGGCAGCGCCGGTTCCTTGACGGGAACCGTTTGGCCGGGACCATCGAATACCATGGACGATTGGATCGATTATTACGACTCGACGCATACGATCTATGTCAGCAAGCTGCATCGCGACTTGCACTTCCAGATCATCGCGCGGGACATCATCGGCTATATCCCCTCGCCGGACGCGACGGTGCTGGACTATGCCTGCGGCGAGGCGCTCTCGGCGACCCAGGTGGCCGCTAGCTGCGGCAAGCTGATCCTCGCCGAGCCCGCGCCGGGCGTGCGCGGCCGGCTGATCGCGCGGTTTGCCCCGAACACCAAGATCCGTGTCCGCTCGCTCGACGATGTCCGCAAGATGCAGGACCAGTCGATCGACCTCGTCGTGATGAACTCGGTCGCGCAATACATGGCGCCGGACGAGCTCGATGCCGCGCTCCTCACCATCCGCCGTATCCTGAAGCCCTCCGGCAAGCTGGTGCTGGGGGACATCCTCCAGCCCAACGTCGGGATGTTCAGGGACGTCATGGCGCTGCTCGGCTTTGGCCTGCGCCACGGTTTTCTGAAAGACGCGCTGATCGGGCTGATTAGCACCGCGCTGTCCGACTACCGTCATCTGCGCACGCGTATCGGGCTCCAGCGCTACAGCGAGGAGGAAATTACCGCCAAGCTGAGAGCGGCCGGGTTCGCGGTCCAGCGCGCCAACACCAATATCGGCCACAATCGCTGGCGCATGACCTTCATCGCGCGGCCGCCTCTGGTTCGTTAAGCATAACAATTAGCCGTTGTAGCTTGTCGCACTGCAATCGGTAATGATCGCCTCGGCCCGGTGGCGGAAGCGTCTACGCGAGGGCGGTGCAACGCTCTACATCCTGGTTCAAATCCAGGCCGGGTCTCCAGCCTTCGCTGCTTACGCAGCTTCGGCTCGGCAAGCCTTTTCGTGGCGAAGGCTGCCGCGGCCATGCCCGAAGGGCGAAGCCGGGCGTGGTGCAGCCATCCGCAGGGTCGAAGCATGTCCGGCGTAGCTGGAGCGCAGCGGAAGCGAAGACGGACTGCCCGCCCCAACCTCAATCTGCCGCAACCACTTCACCCTCCGGCAGCAACTGAAGCCGCTCGGCATCCCTGGCCGCGGATTTGATCACCGCATCGAGCAGGCCGGGAAAACGCGCGTCCAGATCCTCGCGGCGCAGCCGCATGAAGCGGTTGGTGCCGGCCACGCGCGTCTGCATCAGGCCGCATTCGCGCAGCTTGGCGAAGTGATAGGCGAGGTTGGACTTGCCCGCGAGCCCGTTGAAGTCGCCGCAGCAGAGCTCGCTGCTGACACCTTCCTGCTGGGCAAGCTGGTAGACGATGGCGAGCCGGATCGGATCGCTCAGGCAATCCAGCACCATCGGCAGCTCGATCTGCTCGGAGGTCGGGTGGAGAGGTGTGCGGCTCATGATCCGGGAATCATAGCGAAGCGGCCACAATGTTCAATAGTTCTTGAACCAATTGACTTACAAACCACCACGCCCAATAGTTCAATAAACGTTGAACATAGGGATCTCGTCCAATGAGCGTATTCTGGCTGGCCCTGGCGGCCTTTGCGATCGGCACCGAAGGCTTTGTAATCGCAGGCCTTTTGCCCGGCATCGCCGCCGATCTACAGATTTCGGTCTCCGCCGCCGGCCAATTGGTCACGGCCTACGCCCTCACCTATGCCGTGGGCTCGCCGATCCTGGCCGTCGCGCTGAACAATATCGACCGCCGCACCGTGCTGGCCCTGGCACTGGCGACCTTCATCGCCGGAAATCTCGCCGCGATGGTGGCTTCCAGCTACGCCCTGCTGCTGGCCTCGCGGATGCTGATGGCGCTGGGCTCCGGGCTTTGCATGCCGACGGCGCTCGCAGTGTCCGTGGCGGTCGCCTCGCCGGAACGGCGCGGCCGAGCGGTGGCGCTGGTCACGTCGGGCCTGACGGTCGCGACCGTCATTGGCGTTCCCCTCGGCAATCTCGTCGGCAGCCTGCTCGGCTGGCGCGCGACCTTTGCCATGGTCGCCCTGATCGGCACCGTCGCGCTTGCCGGGCTGCTGCTCGGCCTGCCCCGCGGCCTGCCGCGCAACACCGCCTCGCTCGGCGAACGGCTGGCCGTGGCGCGTCACAGCAATGTCCTGGTCGCGCTTGTGATCACGATCCTATGGGCGCTCGGGGGCTTCACCGTCTTCACCTACTTCGCGATTCCGCTGCGCGGCCTCGGCTTCGATGCGCAGCAAATCAGCCTTGCGTTGCTGGTGTTTGGCGGCGCGGCCGCGATCGGGAACATGTTCGGCGGCTTACTTGCCGACCGGCTCGGTACGCTCGCCACCGTGGGCCTCGGGCTCGCCGGCATGGCAGCAGCGCTGATCCTGCACTCGGTGGTCCTGAAGCTGATGCCGGGCCAGGCGCACTATGCGGTGCTGGGCGCGATCTTCCTCTGGGGCATCTCGGGCTGGGCATTCTACCCGGCCCAGGTCGCCAGCATCATCCGGATCGAGCCGCAGGCCTCGATGATCGCGCTCTCGCTCAACGCCTCCGCCATGTATCTCGGCTTCGCCATCGGCGGGGCATTGGGCGGGGCGGTGCTGGCCACCCTCTCGCCGACCGACCTCGGCTGGATCGGCGGAACGAGCGTTGCGGCCTCACTTCTGGTGCATCTCGCCCGTGGCTGGCAGGCCAGGCCAAAACCCGTCAAAATTGCCGGTTGATGGGCGTTTTTCGGGGTTTCGCCGCTCCGGAATCTGGTCTAAGACGCACCCGCGCGCGAGGGAGACCACCGCGCGCGCGCATGATCCGCCAAAGTGTAGGCGGTTTGGCGTCAAGATCATGCGCCTCTTATAAGAGGTAGAAGCGCGATCGGACGCAAAACCGGTGGCCACTTTTGCTGATCGCGCTTCGGCCAAAGGGACGCGCAGGAGCGCGCCCTTTTTTTGTGCCTAAATTCCAGTCCGGCGAGAGTTGATGCCCAAACGTACAGACATCACCACCATCCTGATCATCGGCGCCGGTCCCATCGTGATCGGCCAGGCCTGCGAGTTCGACTATTCGGGCACCCAGGCGGTGAAGACGCTGAAGGAAGAGGGCTATCGCATCGTCCTCGTCAATTCCAACCCGGCCACCATCATGACCGACCCGGAATTGGCCGATGCGACCTATATCGAGCCGATCACGCCCGAGATCGTCGCCAAGATCATCGAGAAGGAACGTCACGTCATCCCCGGCGGCTTCGCGCTGCTGCCGACCATGGGCGGACAGACCGCGCTGAACTGCGCGCTGTCGCTGCGCCGCCAGGGCACGCTCGACAAGTTCGACGTCGAAATGATCGGCGCGACCGCGGATGCGATCGACAAGGCGGAAGACCGCCAGCTGTTCCGCGAGGCCATGACCAAGATCGGGCTCGAGACGCCGAAGTCGCGGCTCGCCAACGCCTCGGCGCTGAAGAAATCGTTCCGCGACAAATATCAGGCCGAGCGCGAAAAACTCTCCGGCGCCGCGCTCGAAGAGCATGAGCGGCAGTGGACTCTCGGCGAGAGCGAGCGCCGCAAGCGCTACCAGGAATACGCCTTCGGCCAGGCCATGATGGCGCTGTCCGAGATCGGCCTGCCCGCGATCATCCGCCCCTCCTTCACCATGGGCGGCACCGGTGGCGGCATTGCCTACAACAAGGAAGAGTTCCTCGACATCATCGAGCGCGGCCTGGATGCGTCTCCGACCAACGAAGTGCTGATCGAAGAATCCGTGCTCGGCTGGAAAGAGTACGAGATGGAGGTGGTGCGCGACAAGAAGGACAATTGCATCATCGTCTGCTCGATCGAGAACCTCGATCCGATGGGCGTGCACACCGGCGATTCCATCACGGTGGCGCCGGCGCTGACGCTGACCGACAAGGAATACCAGATCATGCGCGACGCCTCGCTGGCGGTGCTGCGCGAGATCGGGGTGGAGACCGGCGGCTCCAACGTGCAGTTCGGCGTCAACCCCGAGGACGGCCGCATGGTCGTCATCGAGATGAACCCGCGCGTGTCGCGCTCGTCCGCTCTGGCTTCGAAGGCCACCGGCTTCCCGATCGCGAAGGTCGCGGCCAAGCTCGCGGTCGGCTACACGCTCGACGAGATCGCCAACGACATCACCGGCGGCGCCACGCCGGCCTCGTTCGAGCCAACCATCGACTACGTCGTCACCAAGGTGCCGCGCTTCGCCTTCGAGAAATTCCCCGGCGCCTCCACCACGCTGACGACGTCGATGAAGTCGGTCGGCGAAGTCATGGCGATCGGCCGCACCTTCCAGGAAAGCCTGCAGAAGGCGCTGCGCGGGCTCGAGACTGGCCTCACCGGCCTCGACGAGATCGAGATCGAAGGTCTCGGCCGCGACGACGACAAGAATGCGATCCGCGCCGCGCTCGGCACGCCGACGCCGAACCGGCTGCTCCAGGTCGCCCAGGCGATGCGGCTCGGCTGGTCGAACGAGGAAATCTTCAACTCCTGCAAGATCGATCCGTGGTTCCTCAGCGAGATGCGCGGCATCGTCGACATGGAGGAGAAGGTCCGCAAGAACGGCCTGCCGGGCAATGCCTTCGGCATGCGCACGCTCAAGGCCATGGGCTTCTCCGATGCGCGGCTCGCGGTGCTCGCCGAGACGACGGAAGCCGAGGTCACCGCGAAGCGCCACGCGCTCGGCGTTCGTCCGGTGTACAAGCGCATCGACACCTGCGCGGCCGAATTCGCCTCGCCGACCGCCTATATGTATTCGACCTATGAGGCGCTGTTCGCGGGCGCACCGGCGGACGAGAGCACGCCGTCCGACAAGAAGAAGGTCATCATTCTCGGCGGCGGACCGAACCGCATCGGCCAGGGCATCGAATTCGACTATTGCTGCTGTCACGCCTGCTTCGCGCTGCATGATGCCGGCTATGAATCCATCATGGTCAACTGCAATCCGGAAACCGTGTCGACCGATTACGACACCGCCGACCGGCTGTATTTCGAGCCGCTCACTGCCGAGGACGTGCTGGAGATCATCGCCAAGGAGCGCAGCAACGGCACGCTGCACGGCGTGATCGTGCAGTTCGGCGGCCAGACGCCGCTGAAGCTCGCGCGCGCGCTGGAAGCCGCCGAAGTGCCGATCCTCGGCACCTCGCCTGACGCCATCGATCTTGCCGAGGACCGCGACCGCTTCAAGCGCGTGCTCGACAAGCTGCGTCTCAAGCAGCCCAAGAACGGCATCGCCTATTCGGTCGAGCAGGCAAGGCTCGTCTCTGCCGATCTCGGCCTGCCGCTGGTGGTGCGCCCGTCCTACGTGCTCGGCGGCCGTGCGATGCAGATCATCCGCGAGGAGAACCAGCTCAACGACTATCTGCTCGGCACGCTGCCGGAGCTGGTGCCGGCCGACGTCAAGGCGCGCTATCCGAACGACAAGACCGGGCAGATCAACACCGTGCTCGGCAAGAACCCGCTGCTGTTCGATCGTTATCTCTCGGACGCAACCGAGATCGACGTCGACTGCCTCTGCGACGGCAAGGACACCTTCATTGTCGGCATCATGGAGCACATCGAGGAAGCCGGCATCCATTCCGGCGACAGCGCCTGCTCGCTGCCGGCGCATTCGCTCGAGCCTGAGATGATCGAGGAGCTGGAGCGGCAGACCCGCGAGCTCGCGCTCGGCCTCGACGTCGTCGGCCTGATGAACGTGCAATACGCCGTCAAGGACGGCGAGATCTACGTGCTCGAGGTCAATCCGCGTGCCTCGCGCACCGTGCCGTTCGTCGCCAAGGTGGTCGGCACGCCGGTCGCGAAGATCGCCGCGCGCATCATGGCCGGCGAGAAGCTTGCCGATTTCAAGCTGAAGAAGGCAAAGCTCAAGCACGTCGGCGTCAAGGAATCGGTATTCCCGTTCGCGCGCTTCCCCGGCGTCGACACGGTGCTCGGCCCCGAGATGCGCTCGACCGGCGAGGTCATGGGCATCGACCGCAATTTCGAGGTCGCCTTCGCCAAGAGCCAACTCGGCGGCGGCACGCGAGTACCGCGCAAGGGCACGGTGTTCGTCTCGGTGCGCGAGAGCGACAAGACGCGCATCGCCGATGCGGTGCGCGAACTGCATTCGCTCGGCTTCAAAGTGCTGGCGACCTCGGGCACCCAGCGCTTCCTGACCGATCAGGGCATCCCGACCGAGAAGGTGAACAAGGTGCTGGAGGGTCGGCCGCACATCGTCGACGCCATCACCAATGGCGACGTCCAGCTCGTCTTCAATACCACTGAAGGCCCGCAGGCGCTCGCCGACAGCCGTTCGCTGCGGCGCGCGGCCCTCTTGCATAAAGTGCCGTATTACACCACTCTTTCCGGGGCCGTGGCGGCCGCGCAGGGCATCCGCGCCTATCTCGGCGGGGACCTTGAGGTTCGTACCCTGCAGAGCTACTTTTCGGAAACCTGATCGCGAGCGGGAGGCCGAGCCTTAAGGGTTAGGCCTCCGCTAAGTGATTGGCAATGAAGCCACAATGGCCGGAGGAACTGTCCGGCCATGGTGGTTGTTCTGTTCCGGCGCCAGCCCACATAACGTTCCGGTGGCCGCGTGTTCAGCGCCGGGAATACCGACGAATCAAGGTTTCCGCGCCCGCTGTTGTGGGGGCGCGTAACCGAAGAACGAGAGAAGAGATGGAAAAGGTTCCGATGACAGCGAGCGGCTTTGCCGCGCTCGGGGAAGAATTGAAGAAGCGCCAGTCCGAGGACCGTCCGCGCATCATCGAGCACATCGCGGAGGCGCGCTCGCACGGAGACCTGTCGGAGAACGCGGAATATCATGCCGCGAAGGAAGAGCAGTCCCATAATGAAGGCCGCATCGCAGAGCTCGAGGACAAGCTCGCGCGCGCAGACATCATCGACATCTCGAAACTGTCCGGCGACACCATCAAGTTCGGCGCCACCGTGACCTTGGTCGACGAGGACACCGAGAAGAAGACGGTGTGGCAGATCGTCGGCGAGGTCGAGGCCGACGCCAAGAAGGGCCGCATCTCCATCACCTCGCCGCTCGCCCGCGCGCTGATCGGCAAGAAGAAAGGTTCGACCGTCGAGGTCAACGCACCCGGCGGCGCCAAGGCGTATGAAATTACCAAGGTGGAATGGCGGTAAGGATTTGCCGCTGCACTGAGATGTTTCAAAAGGCCGCGCGATGCGCGGCCTTTTTGTTTAGGGGTGTCTTTAGCGCATCGCTTGCGTGAGTGGAGAAACGAACTCTCTCCGCCCGTCATTGCGAGCGCAGCGAAGCAATCCAGGCTGCCGCCGGGAAAGACTCTGGATTGCTTCGTCGCAAGAGCTCCTCCTCGCAATGACGGTGTTGATGCAGCGAACCTAATTCCATTCCCGTCACCCTGAGGTGCTCGCCTCTTCGGCGAGCCTCGAAGGGCGACGGCCCAACTGTTGCCGCGCGCTGCTGCATCTTGGCCGCGCATCCTTCGGGCCCCCCATCGGGCGCGTTGCGCCCGATGCCTCGGCGCCTCAGGATGACGGGATTGGCAGGACTCTAGAGCGGCTACCTCCGCCCCTTCACGTCCAGCGGCACGGCCGCCTCATACTTCGAATTATGCAGCACCAATGACGTTCGCACGTTCCGCACGTGGGGCGCGGCGGTCAGATGGGTGACGAAATCCTGGAAGGTCGCCATGTCGGGGGCGACGCATTTGAGGATGAAATCGACCTCGCCCGACAACATCCAGCATTCCCGCACCAGGGGCTCGGCGCGGACGAACTCCTCGAAGGCGCGCAAATCCGCCTCGGCCTGGCTGGACAGGTGCACGGCGGCGAAGACCGTGACGTCGAAGCCGAGCTTGCGGGCATCGAGCAGGCCACGATAGCCGTGGATGTAGCCCTCCTCCTCCAGCGCCCGGACGCGGCGCAGGCAGGGCGGCGGCGAGATGCCGACCCGCTTGGCCAGCTCAACATTCGTGATTCGACCGTCGGCCTGAATCTCGGAGAGAATTTTCAGGTCGATGTCGTCTAGGTTCCGCGACACTTGATTGGAACTCCTGGCCTTTACGGCTTGATTGGTGGGTTTGCCGCAATCCTCATAGCCCAGTCCGCACGACTAGCGCAATTTTATTGCGCGTGCACCGCAATCGACTTTTGTTCCTTGTTGGAAAAATCCGCCGAGAGGGAATGCAATTCTTGCATAGCTCACCAGAACGCTTAGATTAGCTCTGATATTTCAGCGCCTCCGCGACGCCTCCCGGCATGTTCCGCGCCCGCGCTGCAAATCCCCCGTGAAAGGCGTCCATCGAAATGTCCGCTCCTGTTCATGCAAAGGTCGTCATTATCGGCTCCGGCCCCGCCGGTTACACGGCGGCGATCTACGCCGCGCGCGCGATGCTCGAGCCGATCCTGATCCAAGGCATCCAGCCGGGCGGCCAGCTCACCATCACCACCGACGTCGAGAACTATCCCGGCTTCGCCGATGTGATCCAGGGCCCCTGGCTGATGGAGCAGATGGAGAAGCAGGCGGTCCATGTCGGCACCAAGATCGTCACGGACCTGGTCATCAAGCTGGAAACTTCGCATCGGCCGTTCCGCCTCACCTGCGACTCGGGCGATGTCTATCTCGCTGACTCTGTGATCCTCGCCACCGGCGCGCAGGCGCGCTGGCTCGGGTTGCCGTCCGAAGTAAAGTTCCAGGGCGGCGGCGTATCGGCCTGCGCCACCTGCGACGGCTTCTTCTACCGCAACAAGGAGGTCGTGGTGGTCGGCGGCGGCAATACCGCGGTCGAGGAAGCCCTGTACCTCACCAACCATGCCTCGCAGGTCACCATCGTGCATCGCCGCGACCATTTCCGCGCCGAGCGCATCCTGCAGGAGCGCCTGTTCAAGCACCCGAAGATCAAGGTGATCTGGGACAGCGCCGTTGACGAGATCTGCGGCACCGAGAACCCCAACAAGGTCACCCATGTCCGCCTCAAGAACGTCAAGACCGGCGCGCTGACGGACGTGAAGACTGACGGCATCTTCATCGCCATCGGCCACGCACCGGCGACCGAGCTCGTCAAAGACCAGATCAAGCTCAAACCGTCGGGCTATGTCGAGGTCGCCCCGAACTCGACCGCGACATCGGTGCCCGGCCTGTTCGCCGCCGGCGACGTCGCCGACGAGACCTATCGCCAGGCCGTCACGGCCGCCGGCCTCGGCTGCATGGCAGCTCTCGAAGCCGAACGTTTCTTGGCCCTGCGCGCCAGCGAGCGCGCGGCAGCGGAATAAAGATCATGCCCCGAACACGCGACGGATTTACGGATATGGACTGGGACAAGCTGAAGGTGTTTCACGCGGCGGCGGAAGCTGGCAGCTTCACGCATGCGGGCGAGCAGCTCGGCCTGTCGCAATCGGCGGTGTCGCGCCAGGTCTCGGCGCTGGAGCAGGAGCTTTCAGTCTCGCTGTTCCACCGCCATGCCCGCGGCCTGATCCTCACCGAGCAGGGCGATTTGCTGTTCCGCACCGCGCATGACGTGTTCATGCAGCTTCAGGCCGCGCGCGCCAAGTTGACCGACAGCCGCGAGCGGCCGAGCGGCGACCTCAAGATCACCACCACGCCCGGCGTCGGCATCAACTGGCTGATCCCGCGGCTCGGCGAGTTCACCGCGCTCTATCCGGAAATCCGGATCTCCCTGATCGTCACCGACGAGGAACTCGACCTGTCGATGCGCGAGGCCGACGTCGCGATCCGCACCCGCAAGCCGACGCAGCCGGATCTCATCCAGCGCAAGCTGTTCGCGATGGGCTTCCACGCCTATTGCTCGCCGGAATATATCAAGCGCTTCGGCACGCCGCGCACGCTGGAGGAGCTCGACTCCCACCGCATCATCACGCTCTCGGACGGCAACTTCGCGCCGCATCTGCAGAACCGCAACTGGCTGGTCGAAGCGGGCCGCAACGGCTCGGGTCCGCGCGAAGCCTATTTCAGGGTCAACAACATCCTCGGTCTCGTGCGCGCCTGTCAGCAGGGCCTCGGCATCGCGGCGCTGCCCGATTACCTCGTCGAGGAACAGAGCAAACTCGTTCAGCTGTTCGGCGAGTCGGATTCGATCCAGCTCGATACGTATTTTGTCTATCCCGAAGAGTTGAAGACGGTCGCGCGCGTGCAGGTGTTCCGCGACTTCGTGGTGAGCAAGGCGCAGCGCTGGCCGTCCTGATTTCCGCATGACTGACATGCGGCCTCGGCTGTTGCTGCATGGCGCTCGTCAAGCTCATACTGTTTGCACGCTGAGCCTTCGCGTTGCGCATTTGTCCCCCTCCTCCAGTGGCGCGGGAGTTCAGTAATCCCTCTTGGAAGGTGATTGTGTCGGCCTCACGTGGCCAATACCTTAAGCCGGGCTCGTTCGAGCCCGGCTTTTTTTCGGTCAAATCGGCCTTCGCCCTCCGCGTGTATTGACAGTTCCAGACATACCCCCCATCATTTGCAGATGATCACGAAGTCGTGCGCAATCTCGTCGAAGGCGATCGCCTCGAAAAAAGGCCCCCATCCGGGGACCTCGGAGTTTTGCGCGCGCTAGACCGGCTTCGTCATCGCTGCAATCCCGAAAACCCCGCCGCCTGGACGGGGTTTTTTCATGTGCCCTCCGTCTCAGGTTTCCCGAGAAGGAGATGGAAACATGACCGGACTTGAAGATCATTTGCACGGGCTGTGGCTGCCGCTGGTGACGCCGTTTCAGGGCGGCGCGCTCGACGAGCGATCGCTGCGGCGGCTGACGCGACATTACAGCGCGCAAGGCATCGACGGCTTCATCCTGGGGGCGACCTCGGGTGAAGGCATGACGTTGCGCGAGGCCGAGCTCGAACGTCTCGTCGCCATCGTGCGCGACGAGATGGCGGCGGGCCGGCGCACCTTGCCGATCTGCCTCGGGCTGTCGGGCGCGGACACCTCGCGGCTGAAGGACCGTCTCGACGAGACCGCGGACTGGCCGATCGACGGTTATCTGATCGCAAGCCCTTATTATGTGCGGCCCTCGCAGCGCGGCCTGCTGGCGCATTTCGAGACGCTCGCCGATCACGCCGCATGGCCGCTCGCGCTCTACAACATTCCCTATCGCACCTCGGTGAACATCACCAACCAGACCATGCTGCGGCTCGCCGAGCATCCCAACATCATCGGCTTGAAGGATTGCGGCGCGAGCCGCGAGCAATCGATCGCGCTCTTGCGCGACCGGCCGAAGGAGTTTCGCGTGCTCACGGGCGAGGACGCGAACTTTTTCGAGGCGCTCAGCGACGGCGCCGACGGCGGCATCGTGCTGTCCGCCCATGTCGAGACCGCGACGTTCGCGGCGGTGTATGCGGAAGCGAAGCGCGGCAACCATGACGCGGCGCAGGCGCGCTGGCACGAGGTCGCCGATCTGACGCGGCTGCTGTTCACCGAACCGAGTCCGGCGCCGGCGAAGTACTGGCTGTGGCGGTGCGGCCTGATCGACAGCCCCGAAGTGCGCCTGCCGATGGTGGAAGTGAGCAGCGAGCTCGCCGCCGCGATCGATCGCGAGATCGAGCGACGGACGAAGGTTGCGGCGTAGTTTCTCGTTCACCCTCCCCTGGAGGGGGAGGGTCGATCGCGCGAAGCGCGAGCGGGGTGGGATGATCTCGCAACTCGGGCACTGTCGGATGGGCGAGACCGTCACCCCACCCCGTCTCGCATTTCGCTGCGCTCATGTGAGCCGACCCACGGGCGAGCTTCGCTCGTCCCGGACCCCTCCAGGGGAGGGTAAGAGCCGCCACTTGGTTAACCGCGCCCCAACGGCCTTCGCTGCTGCCGCATGGCGCATCCACGTCTCGTTTACCCATCCGTCCCTATCGTTGCTCTCCAGGAACTTCCACAGGGGAATGACCATGGGACATCGCACCCGGCCTACGGCCGCGCAGCAATTCGCGCCGGCCGATCTTTTGCAGGGAATTCTCGTCGTATCGTCGTTCGGGTTCTGGGCCGTGATGCTCGGCCTGATGCCGGCGCTGCTGTTTCGCGTCTGGCTCGCCTGAGGCGGCACGTCGCGCGGATGGTTAAGCGGCCGTCACAAATGCGCTCAAAATGCGCAGCGGTTTGCAAGCCGGAATCTTAAAACATCCCGCGTATCGTTCACGCCCATAAGCGAAGAAATCGCGGGGGCGTTTATGAATAGTCATAATGAGATGGCGTCGCATTTCGGCGCCGGACAGGAGAAGCTGTCCACCGAGCAGAGCTTTACCACCGAGGACATTCTCTGGGCCGCCGGCATCTGGTCGGTGATCCTGACGATGTCGCCGGTCATCGTGTTCTACATGCTGATGGTGGCGTAGCCTCCTTCAGCAGATCCCGAAAACGCAAAACGCGCGGACGTTCCCGCGCGTTTTTCGTCCGGGGAAATGAATAATGAAATTAAGCAGCCTGCTTGTGCATTGCGCCGGACGCCGACGCCGTGCCGCGAATGGCCTTAACTGAACGCTCGATCGCCGCCCACAGCCTTGCGATTTCCTGGGCCGCACGGCTCTCGGCCTGGTATTCCCGCGCGCCCTCGCCGTGGCTCAGCGCCATCAAGAGATCCGAACGGTTGGTGATCTGGCCGCCCCACACCGGAGCCCGGAATTTCGCAAGCGCTTCGCGGGCGATGGTGACGATCGGGCTTTCGGCTTCGTCGCGCTTGGCCGGCGCACCGTTGAGCACGACCGCGTAGGGCTTGCGCGCGGCGCGGCACATCTGGATGGTTTCCTGCACCGCGTTGACGTCGAACACGCCGGGACGCGCCGGAATGACCACCATCGTCGCGTTCTTGATCGCGTCGTCGACGACGGCCGAGAGGTTCGGCGGCGTGTCGATCAACACCCATTCATAACCGTCGCGCTTGGCAGCGGAGACGATGCCGCTGACGGAGTTCACCGCCGCCTTGATCGGCGGTTCGTTGGTGCCACGCAGCTTGTGCCACAGCGTCAGCGAGCCCTGCGGGTCCGCGTCCACGAGCATGACCTGCTTGCTCGCCTTGATCTGCGCGGCGAGATGCGCGGCTAGGGTACTCTTGCCCGAGCCGCCTTTACGCGATGCAAAAACAATAACGTTCATACCTTCGGCCTCCAGATTGACCCCAGGCTGCGAAAATGAATCACCGCGCTGATTCGTGAAAGAAAAATTTATCGGGGGTTGCGTTACCGCCACGAAATAACAAGGCGTGTTGGCTTTTGAGTCACACTGCGTCGCAGGACAAGAGACCAACGGCAGCGAAACGCCGCCCGCGCGAGCATCTGTGCGTTCTTTGAGCAGCCGAACGGGACCAAGCGGAATGCAACCTTCCCGCGCAAACCCTTATCCGACTCTTTTCCTTCGCACATTCGTAATTGCCGCAGGCATCAGCGCGGCCTGCGCGAACAAAAGGAGTCCGTTACATTACGAAGTTTCGGATAAGGAACGCGGGTTATCCCGCGCTCAGCCGTCGCTGGTCTTTTTCTTCTTGGGCTTGGTGCTCTTCTTCGCGGTTTTGGGCGCGATGCTGGTCGGCTTGCCGGCGCGGGCCTCGCCCGGCTCGGGTCCGGGACGGAAGAACACCCGGCATTGCGGCGAGAGCTGCGCCTTCTTCTTGATCATGCAGGCGGTGATGGCGTCGACGTTCGGAACGAACTCGCCGCATAGCCGCATCGCATCCGGCGTGCAGGCCTGCTGCTCCTCCGGGGTGTAGGCGAAGCCGGTACCGGGCTGGATCAGAACGGCCAGGGCCATCCCGAGGGTTGCAGCAGCCAAGGATGTCTTGAAGCGAAACGCCGGCATCGATCCCCCCACATGTCGAGTCGGAGGGAATAGTGGGTGAACGGCGGTTCGTTGGCAACGAGGGCAGATGCGAAAGGTCGGACCTGTGCGGTCTCGGCAACAGGCGGGTGCCGCTCGGCAACCTCTCCACTGTTGTCGCCCGGCCTTGTGCGCAATTGCGCACAGGGCGGGGGATGACAGCTGTGTGCCGGGGAAGCACTAAACACAAAACTACGAAAACAACCCCATGCACAGTAGCCAAGCCACGGTAATCGCAGCGCATTTCGTCTTAGGATTTGACGAAATCAGGTTTGACTTGTCGGGCAAAACAGGGGCATCATGTCCCATCCAAAAAGATGCGCGTGGGGTGATCGGCCTGTCTCCTGCGCTGGTCGAAAAGCGCACGAGAGGAAGCGATCTCATGGAAGGCAATGAAGCGGAGTTGCCGCTGTCCGGCGTCACGGTGGTCTCGCTCGAGCAGGCGATCGCGGCGCCGCTGGCGAGCCGTCACCTCGCCGACTGGGGCGCGCGGGTGATCAAGATCGAGCGGCCGGGCGCGGGCGACTTCTGCCGGGACTACGACCACGTGATGAACGGCATGTCGAGCCAGTTCGTCTGGACCAATCGCTCCAAGGAAAGCCTCGCCATCGACATCAAGAGCGAGGACGGCCGCAAGGTGCTCGACGCCCTGCTGCCGCGGGCCGATGTGTTCATCCAGAACCTCGCGCCCGGCGCTGCCGAACGGCTCGGCCTCGATGCAGCATCGCTTCTCCAAAAGCATCCGCGCATCATCGCCTGCGACGTCTCGGGCTATGGCACGGGCGGTCCTTACAGCGACAAGAAGGCCTATGATCTCCTGGTCCAGTGCGAGGCCGGTGTTCTCGCCATCAACGGCACCGAGGCGGAGCCGGCCAAGGTCGGGCTGTCGGTGGTCGACATCGCCACCGGCATGTACATCCTCAACGGCGTGCTGATGGCGCTGTATCGCCGCGAGCGGACCGGCAAGGGCACGGCCTTCCAGGCCTCGCTGTTCGACTCCATCACCGACTGGATGAGCTATCCCGCCTTCTACACGCACAGCACGGGACGGCCATTGCCCCGGACCGGCGCCAGGCATGCGACGATCGCGCCGTACGGGCCGTTCCGGGTCGGCGACGGCAACACGATCTTCTTCGGCATCCAGAACGATCGGGAATGGCGATCGCTGTGCAGCATCGTCCTCGGCGATGCCGGCTTCGCCGACGACCTGCGCTTCCGCACCAACCCGCTGCGGATGCAGAACCGCGACGATCTGCAAGGACTTATCGAGGAGCGCTTTGCATCCATGACCAGCGAGGAGGTACTGCGACTGCTGGATGAGGCCTCGATCGCCAACGCGCATCTGAACTCGGTCGAGGCTTTCCTGGCGCATGAGCAGCTGCGCGCGCGGTCCCGGGTGCAGAGCGTCGGCTCGCCATGCGGGCCGGTGATGAGCTTCCTGCCCGCGCTCACCATTCCAGGCGTCAAGCCGCGGATGGATCCGGTGCCGGATGTGGGACAGCACAACCAGGCCATCCTCAACGAACTCGGGCTGTCGAAGGACATTTGACGATGGCGCAACAACGGCCAACGCGGGCCTACCTCGCCGTCCCCGCGCATCGCTCCCGTCTCGTCGCCAAGGCAGCGGCATCAGTGGCGGACGCGGTGTTCATGGATCTCGAGGACGCGGTGCCGCCATCCGAGAAAAGCCTCGCACTGGAGGAAGCCGTCAGGTCCCTCGCCTCGCTCGACTGGGGCCACAAGCGCGTCACTATCAGGATCAACGCCGTCGACAGTCCTTTCATCGCGCAGGAAATCCGCGCGCTGGCTACCCTTCCCCGGCTGGATGCGGTGATCGTGCCGAAGGCGGAGCGCGCCAGCGATATCGCTGGGATTGCCGAGCAGTTGCGGGCAGCTAACCCCGATCGCCCCGCGCCGGTCGCGCTGGAATTGCTGATCGAGACCGCGCTCGGCCTCGTCAATGTCGACACGCTCGCCGCATGTCACGACAGCATCGCCGCGCTGCATCTGGGCGTCGGCGATTTCGCGGCGTCGATCGGCGCCCGCTCCTCCGACATCGGCGTGTCGCCGGATGGCTATCGTCACGTGGGATCGGCGCAAAGCGGCTATTCCTCGGCCCCGCTCGACCTCTTCGCCTATCCGATGATGCGCGTCCTCGTGGCCGCCCGCGCGTTCGGCCTCATCGCCATCGACGGCCCCTGCGGCGCGTTCCGCGATGCCAGGCTGACCGAAAGCAGCGCGCAAAAGGCCGCGGCGATGGGGTTCGACGGCAAGCAGGTCATCCATCCCGACCAGATCGAACCGACGCTGCGCGCGTTCATGCCGTCCGAGCATGAGCTGGCGGAGGCGCGGCGGATCGTCGACGCCATGGAGCAGGCGGAGGCAAACGGCCAGGGCGCGGTGACGCTGGACGGCAAGATGATCGACTATGCCAATGTGCGGATGGCGCGCCGGATCATCGAGTTGGGGTCATAGCGGCGCATGGCCACATTGCTGATCGTCGCGCCGGTGTTTGCGCTGATCGCGGCCGGCTATGCCGCGGTGCTGTTTCGCTTCGTCTCGGAGAGCGCGCACAAGGGCATCTCCGAGTTCGCCTTCAGCATCGCGATCCCGGCGCTGCTGTTCCGCACCATCGTCGTGTCGGAATTCCCCGACGTCAGTCCCTACCGGATGTGGGGCGCCTATTACGGCGCGCTGGCCGTCATCTGGATCGCGGCGCTGGCGATCTCGGCGCTGCTGCGCGCGCGGCGCGGTACCAGCGAAGACGGCGTCGTGTTCGCGATCGGCTCGGTCTACGGCAACATCGTGATGCTCGGCATTCCCTTGACGCTCTCGGCGCTGGGCAACGAGGCCGCAGGACCGATGGCGCTGATCCTGTCGGTGAACACGCCGCTGCTCTGGCTCTGCGGCATCCTGCAGATGGAGCTGGTCAACCACAAGCGGACCGGCTCGGCGCTGTCAGTGATCTGGCCTGTGCTCACAGACCTCGCCCGCAACCCGCTGATGCTGGCGATCGGTTTCGGCGTGGCCTGGCGTTTCACCGGCCTCGGCCTCACCCCCGTCGTCGACCGCACCATCGAGCTGCTGGCGCAAGCGGGATCGCCGACCGCGCTGATCGCGCTCGGCATCAACCTGTTTCGCTTCGAGGTGAAGGGCGAGAAGCTGAGCATCCTGGTGATGTGCGCGCTGAAGCTGGCGGCGATGCCGGCGGCCGCGTTCGTGCTGGCCAGGCTGCTCGACCTGCCGCCGATCGCCGCCGGCGTCGTCGTGCTGTTCGCGGCGATGCCGACCGGCGCCAACGCCTACATCTTCGCGGTGCAGTATCAGCGGCTGGTGAACCCGGTGTCCGGCGCGGTGGCGCTGGGGACGTTGCTAGCGGCGGTGACGTTACCGGTGGTGGTTTGGGTGGTGGCGCGCTGAGCACGCGCAACATCGTCCCGATGATTTTGCCTTTACACGCGAAGGTCGCTAGGCTGCCATGATACGTGCTGCAGGGAGGGTGACATGGCACAGCGCGAAGAGATGCTCGCATTGATCAGGACCGCCTACGCCGCGCGCGGTGAGGGCGACGTTGAAGGCCTGGTGACGGCTTTTCATCCCGAGGGCCACTTCACCTTGATGGGCGACAAGGGCGCGCTCGAACTGACGGGGCGCATGGAGGGGCATCCGACCCTGCGCGGGGCTTTCACTCAGTTCACTGCCGCCTTCGGCTTCGAAAGCCGCGAGATCCTGACTGAGCTGGTCGACGGGGATCGCGTCGCAGTCCATTCCCGGGTTCTCGTTCGATACAATCCAAGCGGAAAGACTTTCAGCACCGAGATCCTGGACCTGTTCAGATTTCAGGATGGCAAGATCGCGGAGTTGATTGAGTTTGCGGATACTGCGCAAATCAAGGCGATGATCGCCTAACATGCGATGAGATGGATTGGAGCGTCGCACGAGCTACGCCAGAAGATGAAAGTCAGTCGGCTCGGGTTCTGCCCCCGCTGCCGTCAACATCGCGTGGACCTGACCTCGATGGTGCGTCTGGTGATTGAAGAGTTGAACAGCAACGAGCGTCTTTGGCTTCTCGATCCGAGTTGAACCGTCCCCCGGATACCAAACAAGCATCCCGTTCAGGTCCGCATCGACCAATCGCGCTGACCACGCTTCGATTTCCTCGTTCCGTTGCAAGCGGAGCGCCTTGAAGGCATCCCAATCCGAGGGATCTGTGAGGGAATGCTTGATGGTTGCCTCTGGACGCTCGTTCCCCTTTAGCCGCTCCAGTATCAGGGCATCAGCCCAATAAAGATGGTTCAATGTCGCTGCGATCGACCGGAAGAACGCACCTCGATCCTTCCAGCGATCCTCGTTGGTAAGCCCGTCGGCGGCCGTTACCAAAGAGGCGTTCTGCCAAGTGTTGTAGCGGGCCATAAGTCGGCAGTATTCGGCTGAGATCATTTTCTCAGGCTCCTAAGGTTGTCGATGTTGGCTGATTTCGGGATGTTGCCCCGGACGTGAAGCAGCTAGAAATACGGTGACAGCGCACAAAATTGGCCTTCGCCAGAGGTCTAATCGCACGCCCTGCGGAATCTGGTTTGGTGCACTGTCACCGTAATGCCGTGCAATGATTCGACCGCGGAGCTTGGCTCACTTGCTACTTTATGGTGTTCGAACATGAATCATCCTTCAAAGCTAAGCGCCGCCTTCTCGGGAGCGTTACGTAGCTTCAGCTATTGGATTGCTGCTGGCTCCGTCGGGCATCCTCTTCTCGAAGGGATCGAATATCGCCAGGTAATGTTAGCAGAGCCGAGCTTGATGGAGCAGGCCTATGCGATCTTTGCGAACGTCATCGAGTTTGATCAGCAGGGTATGCCCGTTAACGCGAAGTATGCGGAGCACCGTGCCGCCCAATGGATCCGGAGCTATTGCGACCGCGGGTTCCAAGTGAGTCCGCCATTTGAGTCCTGGGAGCTCGAACTCAATGGACCACCACCGAGAGAAGATCCGAAGCCTTGGTCGACGGCGGGCGCACGGAAGTGAGGCAAATTGCACCCGTCTGAATTAGACGACCGCAGCCCTCGCGCCGGATAGGCATGCAGGCTCGACGTCGCGCTTTCCCGGGGCTCTCGTTCGATACAATCCAAGCGGAAAGACTTTCAGCACCGAGATCCTGGACCTGTTCAGATTTCAGGATGGCAAGATCGCCGAGCTGATCGAGTTTGCGGATACGGCGCAGATCAAGGCGATGATCGCGTGAGGCGGGATGCAGCTCCGTAGGAGTTTCGCGCACTGTTACCGTAATTCGGCAACACGCTGGCCCTCGCGCCAGGCCATCTCCCAGAAGTCTGCCTCGAGCCGGGTGGCTTCCTTGAAGATCGCAGTCAGCTCGGCCTCGCGGGCCGGCGTGGCGTAGAGATCGGCGAGATGGTCGAGGTGCGCACGGGCTTTGGCAGCGACCTCCTGGTACGGCACGCCGGCGTACTCGGCGATCCAGACGCGATAGGCGTTCGTCGCGGCGTCCGCATGGGGTCGCGAGGCGAGCCGCGTTGCGATCTCGGCGTACCCGATCACACAGGGAGCAAGCGCCACCTTGAGTGCCAGCAGATCGCCGCGCATTCCCGCGTCGAGCACGTAGCGTGTATAGGCCAGCATCTCGGCCGCCGGGGGGGCCTGTTCAAGGTCAGCCGGAGATAGACCCCAATCGGCACAGAGCTTCACATGCAGGTTCATCTCGACATCGAGGATGGCCGACAGGCCTGCCGCTGCCTCGCGCATGTCGGCAAGCCTGGGTGACTTGTAGACCGCGAGCGCGTAGGCCCGAGCAAACTCGATGAGGAACAAATAGTCCTGAACGAGATAGTGACGAAACGCCGCTTCGGGGAGCGAGCCGTCTGCCAATCCGTTCGTGAAGGGATGTTCGGTGTAGGCCCGCCACTCAACGGATGCTTCTGTCTTGAGACGTTCGAAGAAACTCACGATCTTTTCCGCCCGGCTTGCTTGTCCATGAACGTCTTTGGCGCGCTAACGATATCGCATTGCGAAGCGGGGAGCTACGGTGACGGGGTACAGAATTGGCTTTGAGCAGCGTCGCGGATGAAGCCTCCCTGCGTCGAAAGTCTGGCCCAACGGGCATTTGCGGTGACAGTGCACAGAATCTGCATTCGTCAGTATTCCGATGGCACGCGCTATATTTCAAACGTGGGCGCAAGACGAGTGCGGCGTCGACTTCTTCGAAGTTGAATCCAACGAAACACCACGCATAGTCGACGCGATGGCAAGTCACTTTGGACCGCTCGCCCGAAAGATATTAGCTGGCAGAAACCAAGCGCTTGCATCAAACAAACGCGCGCGCTCGTAAGCCCCTTCTGTCGCAGCGATCTTTATGACGCCTCGCGAGAGCCATCAACCAGTTGACCGTCACCGATGACGCTCTACTACTACGGTGACAGTGCACCAATTAGCTTGGCGGCCGGCGCTCCGAACAGCGCACCCTGTAGAAGGAGTTTCGTGCACCGCAATAGTGGTCTGAACTATGACTGCTTCGTTGTAACGACGATCGTTTGGAGGACGCGTTCCTCGCTTTGCTTCTGGCCCGCGCGAATTGTAGTGATCAGTTGAAATCGTGCGCGCACAGGCTTTAGGAGTACTTCTGCCGGGTTGGCTATGTACCGCACATCCAAATCTTCCGACACCGACCCGTAAATTACTTGGCCGTCCTCTGGAGAACCTATTCGAAACTCATACTGTTGACGGTCTGGGAAAATCCCCAACAACACGCCGTCGAGTTCTTCCGTTGTTTCGACCACCTCAACTTCGTTGAGCCTAGATTGTAGAATGGCGACCCGCTCGGACGTAAGGCTCAACTCTTCCGCGTCGTCAACGATCTTGGCTAGCGCTCCTGCTTCTATGAGCGTCTTGGAGATACGCTTGACCGCCCTCATTGCTCGGGGGCTCATCGTCTCTGCCCTTGATTGGAACGCGTCCGACGACGCGGCAGAAAGGTCTCGAAGTGACGCGGTGGCTTCACGGACGGCGTCCTTCAGCACTGTCGGAAGCAACGATCCTTGCGGCGGAAGTGGCTCCTCCAACAAAAAGCCGACCGAGCCACGCAGCATATCGCGAATGAATAGTTTCGAGGTGAACGCCTTGGGCAGTTTGCCTCTAGCCTTTAGCTCTGCTCCGCCCTTCTCAGCCGCGATGATGGCCACCAAGGTCTGATAGCCGTCTAGCACTTGCGTCGCGAATTGCAGACGAATTTCCTGCGATCCAACGACGGGACCACCATCGAATAAAAGGGCGACTTCGGCATGAGAGTCGTCGGTTTTTGCCGCTTCTTCTAGACGACGAAGCAGGGCCGCTCGCCGCTGCTCCCACATGAATCGAACGGTGTCGTATGGATCAGTATATTGCGAAAGCTGCTTGTCGACGAAAGCAAGATCGTCGTGCAACTCACGCTTTGAAAGAAGCGTCGCCATCAGACAATCATCGCTCTTGCCACCGCGTCGTCTGCGGGATTGAGGGGCACTCTCACAAAGCCCTTCCACTCCTGGGTCACGCGGCGATGAGAAAACAGACTATACCAGTAAATAGTTTCATTGATTAGTCTTAAGGGGCCGTGTTCATCCACTGCAACCCCATAGGTGTCCAGCGAGAACCGGGCCTTGTTTTTGTCCCTGTCCATCAGTTCGCCTGCCCAGATAGGAAAACCGGTAGTTGCCCAGAGATTCCGGTCCTGCTGGTAGGCCACTGGCCTCATCAAGAAGCTGAATACATCGATGTCGCCGGGATCACGATTTTCCCGGACCTCGACGTTCTCGACAAAGCTGCCGTCAATGAACTGCATGCCGTCCGTATAACCGTGGACGGCCAATAGTTTTCGATACTCAAGCAAAGCGAACAGCAGGTTCTCACGCCAAGGCGTTGTGCCCAGCGTGATGACGAGTTCAGTCATCAAAGCAGGGTACGGGGAGCGGTCCGGGGTAGTTTCATCCGGGCCAAGCAATGGCGGGATGAGTCCCCGTCCGTCAAAAGACGGAACGGGGCTCATACGGGCGCTCGCCCCGCGCTCGGATGCTGTGGCTGCATAAGATACCCCTCTCCCCAGAGCCGATTGAAGCGCAACCATTGGGAGAGATCAAGAGTCGGCTCGCGCGCGGCGGCTTCGTCGTCTGTCGGATCAGCGATTGTTTGCGCTGGTACAGTTGGGTGGGCTCGAACCACCGACCTCCTGTTCCACAGACAGGCGCTCTAACCAACTGAGCTACAACTGCATCCTGGCAAGCCGCCCTCGGGGCTACCTGAAAAGGCCATCGACCTAGGGGGCTGGACGGGGCGGAAACTAGGTGCAACGGCCCGGTTTGGCAAGGCCGCAATGGTGCGAAAAACCGGCTGAAATCACCGTCAGTGCGATGAAATCCGGCCTGATGACGGGCATCGGAGTGTTGCGCACCCGCTGCCGCCTACCGAGACACTCCCCCAGCGGAGAGAACCCTCACCCGTCGCCCCCGACGATGCTTCGCATCGCCCGGACGCCGGCCACTCCCGCATCCGCCTTCGCCAAGGCTTCGGCGGGACAAGAGCGGGAGAGGCGAAGAAAAAACCCGGGCCTTTCGGCCCGGGTTTCTCAATTCAAACCAACCGGCTGGATCAGGCGGCGGGCTTGTAGAACTTCGAGGCGCTGGCCTTGATCGGCTCGGCGGTCTCGGCGGCGACGCGCTGGGTCAGCTCGACCAGCTCCTTGGCCTGAGACTGGAAGGTCTCGAGCTGGGTGCGGGTGTGGCCGGTCCACAGCTCCAGCGCTTCGGCCGGCGACTTCAGGCCGAACAGCTGCTGGGCGAAGTCCAGCTGGGCGTTGCTGTTGGCCTTCATGAATTCCACCAGCTTGGCGGTGTACTCGCTCGCGCCCTTGCTGGCGGAGGTGAACACGGCCTCGACGGTGCCGTTGTGGGTTTCGGCGGCGTCCTTGAACTTGGCGTAGCTCTCACGGGCCTGCGACACGCCCTTTTCGGCGAACGCACGCATCTGCTCGGGCACCTCGAACGGAATGATCGAGGCAGAAAACGGATCAGTCGCACCTGTCATGGTTGTCCCTCACGATAATGAAAAATGGAGTGAGCCTTCTGGCGCGCCCGCCGGCCCCCGGTCTGGGCCGTCACACATTGAGCGGGTACGAAAGACTGGAAACGCGAAACAAACGAGATGGCTCGCCCAGCGCCCAGGATTATGGCTGCCTATCATGTCAACATTGTGCAGCGCAATGCGGCGGCAGGGTGCGCCGCGATAATTTAATCTAGGTTAGGGCGAGGTTCCGGGTTCGGGGAACCGGGGGTTGAGGTAAGGGGGTGGGTGGTTTGCCCGGCGGGTCTTTCTTACCCTCCCCTGGAGGGGGAGGGTCGGTCGCGCGTAGCGCGAGCGGGGTGGGGTGATCTCTCCCCTCGGGCAGTGTGCGATGTGGAGAGACTGTCACCCCACCTCGGCTCGCATTTCGCTTCGCTCCATGCGAACCGATCCTCCCCCTCCAGGGGAGGATGGGGACCTTTGATGCCGCGCGGCCTGTGACCGCTTCTCTCTTCGAATCCCTTGGATGAACCGGGCGGCGGCTTGCGGGTTCGGGCTGATTAAGGTTATCGCGGCTTAGGGCCGCCGCCGGGGACCGGGGCCGTGGACCTGCCCGCGGGCGCGGGCGATACTAACCCTTTCTTAAGGCTGTCATTCCCGGCAGCCGCCAGCTTCAAGCGCGAGACACAGCCGGTCGGATGACGAGTTCGGATTTCCAGTTGCGAGGTGTGGGCGATCCCCGGCTGGCCGTGCATGCGACCTCGCCGCTCGCGACCTGGCTGTGGTCGACCGACGGCGCGCGCGTGCTGTGGGCCAATCCGGTCGGCGCAAAGCTGTTCGGCGCGGCGAACGGCGCAGCGCTGGCGGAGCGGGCTTTTGGCCCGGCGGACGGCCATCGCCGCCAAGTCGCCCGGCTCGCCCGGCAGCTGCCGGCGAGCGGCACCGTGCGGCTCGAACGTCTGCGCGGCTTCGGCGCCCGGCTCGGCACGCTGATGACCTGCGCCTGCGCCCGGCTCGACTTTGCCGATGGCGGACACGCCGTGCTCGTCACCGCGATGGACCCGACCTTGCGCAGCATGCCGCTGGTCGAGCGGCTGCATCGCCTGGTCGAGGGCGCGAAGATGCCGATGGCGGCGTTCGCGCCCGACGGCCTGTTCGTCGGCGCCAGCGAGGCGGCCCGCTCGCTGCTCGGCTTTCGCGATCTCGGCGAGGCCGGGCTCGAACAGGCGCGCAGCGATGCGCTTCGCGAGGGCCGCGTCGAGACGCCGATCGGCATCGGCCAGATGGTGCTGCAACGGGTCGGCCTCGGCGCCGATGTCGGCCTGATCGCGCTGATCGAGCCGGCCACGCAAGCTGCGCCCGCAGCCTCCGTGCCCGCGAGCACGGCGGAAAGCGCAAACGAGGCGCCGGCTGAACCTGCGCAGCAGGCCGCGGCCATGCCGTGCGAGCCGCCACCCTCGCAGCACGGATCGGCCGGGATCTCGTTGTTCGATGCGTTCGCCGAGCCGGTCGAGGCGCCCAAGGCAACCGGGACAATGGCGCCTGAACCGCAGGACTTGGCGGGGATCGAGGACACGGCCGAACAGCCTGTTCGAGAACCAGCTCACGAAACGCCGGACCAGGGCGCCGACATCGCGCCCAAAACTCCGGTTGAAAACCCGCATCCAGCCATCGTCTCGCCGCAGGCTGCGCCGATCACTCCCGGCATGGTCGAACCGCCGTCGGGCCAGCAATCGTCTGGCCGGGATTCGTCGGGCCAAGAGCCGCCCGCACCGCGTCAGCATCCGCTGCGCTTCCTCTGGCAGATGGATGCGGAGGGGCGCTTTGCGCTTCTCTCCGACGAATTCATCCGCCTGATCGGCGCGCGCACTGCCGCCGGCTTCGGCCGCCCTTGGCGCGAGATCGCCGAGGACTTTTCGCTCGACTCTGATGGCCGCGTCGCGGAGGCGCTTGCAAGCCACGACACCTGGGCCGGGATCACCGTGAACTGGCCGGCTGACGGCGGCGAGCATCTGCCGGTCGAGCTCGCGGGCCTGCCGGTCTACGACCAGTCGCGCAACTTTGCCGGCTTCAAGGGCTTTGGCGTCTGCCGCGATCTTGACGGCCTCAATCGTCTCGCAGCGCTGAGGCGCTTCGAGACGGTGGTCGAACCGGCGGCGCAGCACGGCCCGTCTGCCGAACTGGTCGCGCCGGAGCCCGAGGCCGAGCCGGTCGCGGAGGCGCCGCCTCCGCCGATCGAGCCGCCCGCAGCCGAGCCCGAGCCAGCATCCGAACCTGAACTGCCCGACCCCACCAGCGACGCGAATTCACACCCAACCGATCCGGAAACGTCAGTGGAAACGCCAGTTGAAACCCCTCCGAATGTCGTGCCGTTCCGCCCGCACGGCGATGTCAGATCACCCAGTGATCAGAGATCGCCGACGCTGACGCCGGTCGAGAACAGCGCGTTCAACGAGCTCGCCCGGCAATTGTCCGAACGGCTCGAACGCGAGCGCGAGACGATCGCGGCAGAAGCTTCCGAGCCGGTGGCGGAGACCCCCACCGAGCCGCCGGCGCCGCAACCCTCACCGCCGCAAGCTGCGGCCGAATGGCTGAGCGAGCCCGCGCCGCCGCCGCGCGGCGCCAGCGCGCGCGACCGCACCCTGCTCGACCTGTTGCCGACCGGCATCCTGATCTACCGGCTCGACCGCCTGCTCTATGCCAACCCCGCCTTCCTCGCGCGCATGGGCTATGCCGGCATCAACGCGCTGGAGAACGCCGGCGGGCTCGATGCGCTCTATGTCGAGCCCGGCGTGTCGTCGGCCAGCAGCACCTCGCAAGCCGGCACGCCTGTCACGATCAGCGCGACGCTCGCGAACGGTGAAGCACCGCTTGCGACCACCGAGGCTCATCTGCACACGATCGACTGGGACGGCGAGAGCGCGCATGCGCTGATCTGCGCGCTGCCCAATCCTGCACCTGTTGTGGCGCCCAGCGTCGCGGCTTCGATTGCCGAGACCGTCGTCGTCGAGCCCATCGTCGCCGAATCCTTCCCCTACGCGCCCGAGCTCGAATCCGCGGCCGGCGATGCCGATGCGGAGGATCTCGCCGCGATCCTCGACACCACGGCCGAGGGCATCGTCATGTTCGATGCCGAAGGCAACATCCACGCCTGCAACCGCAGCGCCGAGGCGCTGTTCGGCTATGACGGCACCGACCTGCTCGAGCAGAATCTGGCGACGCTGTTCGCGCCGGAGAGCCGCCAGATCGTCGCCGACTATCTCGAAAGCCTCAAGAGCCAGGACATTTCGAGCCTGCTCGACCACGGCCGCGAGGTGCTCGGACGCGAGAAGAAGGGCGGCGTCATTCCGCTTGCGATGATCATGGGCCGCACGCGGCCGGACGGCCCGAACTTCTTCGCCGTGTTCCGCGATCTCTCGCAGAGCAAGAGGGGCGAGAGCGAGCTGACGCAGGCCCGCCACCTCGTCCATAGCGCGGCTAACGCCAAGGCCGACATGCTGGCGCGGATCAGCCACGAGATCCGCACGCCGCTCAACGCCATCATCGGCTTTGCCGAGGTGATGATCTCCGAACGCTTCGGCACGCTCGGCAACGAGCGTTACGGCGAATACATGAAGGATATCCGCGCCTCCGGCGAGCGCGTCATCGCGATCATCGACGATCTGCTGGAGCTGTCGCGGATCGAAACCGGCAAGCTCGATCTCAACTTCGCCAACCTCAGCCTCAACGACCTCGTCGAAGCCTGCGTGACCGTGATGCAGCCGCAGGCCAATCGCGAGCGCATCATCATCCGCACCTCGCTCGCGCATGCGCTGCCGCAGGTCACGGCGGACGCGCGCGCGATGCGGCAGATCACCATGAACCTGATCTCGAACTCGATCCGGCTCGCCAGCGCCGGCGGCCAGGTCATCGTCTCGACCGCGCTGTCCGACCGCGGCGAGATTTGCTTGCGCATCCGCGACACCGGCCATGGCCTCTCCGAGCGCGAAGTCGCCGCCGCGATGGAGCCGTTCCGCACCCCGCCGCCCGGGGACGCCGCGGACAATTCGGCGCTGAGCCTGTCGTTGACCAAGGCCCTGGTCGAAGCCAACCGCGCCCGCTTCAACATCAAGAGCGCGGGGAATTCCGGCACGCTGATCGAAGTGGTGTTCGCACCGGTGGTGGCGGGGGCGTGAGGCGTTCTTAACCTCTCCCCGTAAGAACGGGGCGAAGGAGCGAAAGAGCGGCGCGCCCTTACATCACGCCGCGCGCACGGTGTCCAAGAACCTGCTGACTTCGATCTTCAGCCGGCTGCTGTCGTTCGACAGCGACTGCGCCGCGGACAGCACCTGCGCGGAGGCAGATCCCGTCTCGGTCGCGCCCTGCCTGACGCTGCTGATGTTGGCGCTCACCTGCGTGGTGCCGGCGGCCGCATTCTGGACGTTGCGCGAGATCTCGCCGGTCGCGGCGCCCTGCTCTTCCACGGCCGCGGCGATGGTGGACGATATCTCGGACAGCCGCTCGATGGTGCCGCCGATGGTCTTGATGGCGCCGACCGAATCCTCGGTCGCAACCTGGATGCTGGAAATCTGCTGACCGATATCGCCGGTGGCCTTCGCGGTCTGCTCGGCCAGCGCCTTGACCTCCGAAGCCACCACGGCAAAGCCGCGCCCGGCTTCGCCGGCGCGTGCGGCCTCGATGGTGGCATTCAGCGCCAGCAAATTGGACTGGCCCGCGATGGCGCTGATGAGCTCGACCACGTCGCCGATGCGCGCAGCCGCCTTCGACAATTCGCTGACGCGGTCGTTGGTCTGCCCGGCCTGGCTGACGGCTTCGCCGGCCATGCGCGCGGAGGCCTGCACCTGGCGGCTGATCTCGTGGACCGAGGCGGTCAGTTCCTCCGCCGCGGAAGCCACCGACTGCACGTTGGTCGCGGCCTCTTCGGAGGCCGCCTCGACCAGGGTGGCAAGCTCGGTCGAGCGGCTGGCGGTGGTGGTCAGCGAGGTCGCCGACGCCTCGAGCTCGTTGGCCGCAGACGACACGGTCTCGACGATCTCGCCGATCGCGCCTTCGAAATCGTCGGCCATCCTGATCATGTCGGCGCGACGGCGCTCGGCGGCGAGCTTGTCCTGCCTGATCTTCTCTTCCGCCTCTTCCTGCGCCTTGCGCTCGGCATTGACCTTGAACGTCTCGACGGCCTGCGCGATCTCGCCGATCTCGTCGGGACGGCCGAGCCCGGGCAGCACGATGGCGAAATTACCGTTGGCGAGCTCGATCATCGCCGCGCGCATGGCCGACAGCGGCTTGGAGACCGAGCGGCCGATGAAAATGCCGAGGCCGAGCACGCCGGATGCGATCAGCGCGATCGCAACCGCAATCCAGAACTGGATGTTGGCACGTTCGGCCTCGTTCAGCCGGTCCGCCTCGATGCGGATCTGGTCGACCGACTTCGAGACCTGCTCGATGACGGGCTCGACCGCCGAGAACGCTTCGGACATCGCCTTCAGCTCGCCCGCGAGCTTCAACGCGGTCTCCATCCACGCGGAGAAATCGCGCTGGTAGTCGGCGAGCTTTTGGCGAAGCTCGGCCTTCGAATTGTCGGGAATGGTTGCGGCGTTGAGAAGGGCCGAAAATTCAGCCGCACGCTTCTTGATGTCATCGCCATATCTGGCGTCGCGACGCAGCATGAAGTCCTTCTCATGCCGGCGCATCATCAGCATGATCACCTTGAGAGAGGAGTCCTGGAGCTGGTCGACCTGGCTCTCGATACCGTGGACCGACGCGCGCAGGCGCCCCTCCAGGCCGGATTTCTCGTCGAGGCCGAGCCGCTGCCGCTCCTCGACCACCGCGGTAAAGCGCGCCTGATAGGTCTTCAGCGATGCGTTCATCGCGTCGATCTTTTGCGCCAGCTCGGGCTTGCCGAGGACAGAGATCCTGCCGCGAAGCGTCTCGATGTCGAGCGCCGCCTGCCGGCTGATCTCGACCTGGCGCTCGGCTCTGGCCGGATCGCTGCGCAGAAGGAAATCCTTTTCGGCCCGGCGCGCCTCGAGCAGCTCGACCGCGATCCTGTTGTTGAGCTCGAAGACGGTGCGCGCCTCCTCGGCGGCGTTGCGATAGACCGCCATCGCGCGCTCACCATAGAGGTGAATCCCGCCGATCAGGACGACACCAAAGACGCCGATCACGCCGATTGCAGTGATCTTGTGGGTGAGCCGCAGGGAGAATAATCGCATCTTTGATTTCAAAATTGGTTGTGGCTGATGCGACTAATGAAGCCTCAATGCGCGGAAACTTCCGTTAATCTGCGGACACGTATGACTACGTACTTATGCACGATACACGTCACAGGATAAGTCTCGATGGCCCCCGTCTATGCACGGTGAAGTGCACAAGAAAAAAACACGGCGCTCGTGCGCGCCGTGCTTCCTTCCCTTCAAGCCGTCGGTTGCGGATCGGCTCAGCTGTAGATCTCGAACAGGCCGGCGCCGCCCTGGCCGCCGCCGATGCACATCGTCACCACGCCCCACTTCGCCTTGCGGCGCGCGCCTTCCTGCAGCAGGTGGCCGGTGAGACGGGCACCGGTCATGCCGAAGGGATGGCCGATCGCGATCGAGCCGCCGTTGACGTTGTACTTGGCGGGATCGATGCCGAGCTGGTCGCGGCAGTACAGGCACTGGCTGGCGAAGGCTTCGTTGAGCTCCCAGAGATCGATGTCGTCGACCTTCAGGCCGGTGCGCTTGAGCAGCTTCGGAATTGCGAACACCGGGCCGATGCCCATCTCGTCGGGCTCGCAGCCCGCGGTCGCCCAGGCGACGAAGCGGCCGAGCGGCTTCAGGCCGCGCTTCTCGGCGTCCTTGGCTTCCATCAGCACCACGGCGGCGGCGCCGTCCGAGAGCTGGCTGGCATTGCCGGCGGTGACGAACTTGCCGGGGCCCTTCACCGGCTCGAGTTTTGCCAATCCTTCCATCGTGGTCTCGGGCCGGTTGCACTCGTCGCGATCGACGACGTAGTCGACGATGCTCTCCGCCTTGGTCGCCTTGTCGACGACCTTCATCCTGGTCTTCATCGGGACGATCTCGTCCTTGTACTTGCCCGCCTGCTGCGACGCCGCCATGCGGCGCTGCGATTCCAGCGAGAACTCGTCCTGATATTCGCGGCTGAGCTTGTAGCGCTCGGCGACGATGTCGGCGGTATCGATCATCGCCATGAAGATGTCGGGCGCGACCTTGAGCAATTCAGGATCGATCGATTCCTTCGGGGTGCCGCCGCCCGGCATCGAGATGCTCTCGACCCCGCCGGCGACGATGCAGTCTGCGCCGTCCGAGCGGATCGAGTTGGCGGCCATCGCGATGGTCTGCAGCCCCGAGGAGCAGAACCGGTTCACCGAGACGCCGGCGGTGGTCTTCGGCAGGCCGGCGAGCAGCGCGGCCTGGCGGCCGATGTTGGGCGCGCCGTGGGCGCAATTGCCGAGATAGCAGTCCTCGACATAGTCCTTGTCGACGCCGGCGCGCTTCACCGCGTGCTGGATGGCGTGTGCCGCGAGCGACATCGGCGGCGTGATGTTGAACCCGCCGCGGCCGGATTTTGCGAGGCCCGTGCGCGCATAGGAAACGATGACGGCTTCACGCATGTGTTTCTCCCTTGTCGAGCGATTTTGAACGGAGCGCTCTTTGAACGAGTTGTCCTGGCGCCATTGGTACACAAAGTTTGGCAGGCTGCGGAAAATAAAAACGCCGCCTCCCGTGACGGAGGCGGCGTTGTTCCGCGGGTCGGAATATGTCAGCGTCTCAGAACGTCAGCGCCTTGACCTGCTTGACCTGCGGCAGGGCCTGCACCTTGGCGAGCACGTCCGCCGGGACCGCGCCATCGACCTCGACCAGCGCGATAGCGTCGCCGCCCTGCTCGACGCGGCCGAGATGGAAGGTCGCGATGTTGATCTTGGCGTCGCCCAGCAGGCCAGCGAAGCTGCCGATGAAGCCCGGCTTGTCCTCGTTGGTGACATAGATCATCGACTTGCCGAACTCGGCGTCGACGCGGATGCCCTTGATGTCGACCAGGCGCGGCTTGCCGTCGTGATAGACGGTGCCGGAGACCGAGCGCTCCTGGCGTTCGGTCGCGACCGTCACGGTGATCAGGCTCTCATAGTCGCTCTGGGCGGCGCGCACGATCTCGTCCACCACCATGCCGCGCTCCTTGGCGACGACGGGCGCGGACACCACGTTGACCTCGCCCAGCATCGGCCGCAGCAGGCCCGACAGCACGGCGGAGGTGATCGCCTTGATCTTCATCTCGGCGACGTGGCCCTCATAGGTGATCTCGACCTTGAGGATGCCGGTCTCGGTGAGCTGGCCGGCGAACGAGCCGAGCTTCTCGGCGAGCGAGATGAACGGCTTCAGCTTCGGCGCTTCTTCCGCCGTGATCGAGGGGAAGTTGACCGCGTTCGAGATCGCGCCGGTGAGCAGGTAATCCGACATCTGCTCGGCGACCTGCAGCGCGACGTTCTCCTGCGCTTCGGTGGTGGAGGCGCCGAGATGCGGCGTGCAGATCACGTTGGGATGTCCGAACAGCACGTTGGCGTTCGCGGGCTCCTCGACGAAGACGTCGAACGCGGCGCCGGCGATGTGCTTGGAATTGAGTGCATCGACCACCGCCTGCTCGTCGACGAGACCGCCGCGCGCGCAGTTGATCAGGCGCACGCCCTTCTTCATCTTGGCGATTGCGGCAGCGTCGATGATGTTCTTCGTCTTCTCGGTCAGCGGCGTGTGCAGCGTGATGAAATCGGCGCGCTTGAGCAGGTCGTCGAGCTCGACCTTCTCGACGCCGATGTCCTTGGCGCGCTCCGGCGACAGGAACGGATCGAACGCGATCACCTTCATGCGCAGGCCGAGCGCGCGGTCGGCGACGATCGAGCCGATGTTGCCGCAGCCGACGACGCCCAGCACCTTGCCGGTGATCTCGACGCCCATGAAGCGGTTCTTCTCCCACTTGCCGGCCTGGGTCGAGGCGTCGGCCTGCGGGATCTCGCGCGCGAGCGCCAGCATCAGGGTGACGGCATGCTCGGCGGTCGTGATCGAATTGCCGAACGGCGTGTTCATCACGATGATGCCCTTGGCCGTGGCGGCGGGGATCTCGACATTGTCGACGCCGATGCCGGCGCGGCCGATCACCTTGAGGTTGGTCGCCTTGTCGAGGATCTTTGCGGTCGCCTTGGTCGCGGAGCGGATCGCAAGGCCATCGTAATTGCCGATGATCTCGGCCAGCTTGTCCTTGTCCTTGCCGAGATTGGGCTGGAAGTCGACCTCGACGCCGCGGTCTTTGAAGATCTGCACGGCAGCGGGCGAGAGCGCGTCGGAAATGAGAACTTTGGGTTTGGTCATGGGATGTGTCCTTCACACCCTCCCTTGGAGGGGGAGGGTCGGCGCGAAGCGCCGGGGTGGGGTGAAGCTGCGAATTCGAAATTCGCCAGTGCGCCGTGTGGAGAGATCACCCCACCCGCCGCACCTGACGGTGCGTCGACCCTCCCCCTCCAGGGGAGGGACAAAACTCAGGCCGCCTTGGCGAGCGTGGCCTTGGTCTCGGCAAAAGCCCAGTCGATCCACTGCGTCAGCAGCTCGACGTCCTTGGCCTCGACGGTGGCGCCGCACCAGATGCGCAGGCCGGCCGGCGCATCGCGATAATACGCGAAGTCGTAGCCGGCGCCTTCCTTCTCCACCAGCGCCACCAGCTTCTTGGAGAACTCGGCTTGCGCGTCCTCGGACAGCGAGGTGATGGCGGGATCGGTGAACTTCAGGCACACCGAAGTGTTGGAGCGGATCGCGGCGTCCTTGGCGAGGAAGTCGATCCACGGCGTCTTCGCCTTCCAGTCGGCGAGCACCTTGGTGTTGGCGTCGGCACGCGCGATCAGCGCCTTGAGGCCGCCGATCGACTTGGCCCAGTTCAGCGCATCGAGATAATCCTCGACGCAAAGCATCGACGGCGTGTTGATGGTCTCGCCGACGAAGATGCCTTCGTTGATCTTGCCGCCCTTGGTCATGCGGAAGATCTTCGGCAGCGGCCAGGCCGGCTTGTAGGTTTCCAGCCGTTCGACCGCACGGGGCGACAGGATCAGCATGCCGTGCGCGGCTTCGCCGCCGAGCGCCTTCTGCCAGGAGAAGGTGACGACATCGAGCTTGGCCCAGTCCAGCGGCTGCGCAAACGCGGCCGAGGTGGCGTCGCAGATGGTCAGGCCGTCACGGGTCGCGCTGATCCAGTCGGCGTTCGGCACACGCACGCCTGACGTGGTGCCGTTCCAGGTGAAGACAACGTCGCTCTTGGGATCGACCTTGGAGAGGTCGGGGATCTCACCGTAAGCCGCATTCAGCTTGGTGACGTCCTTGAGCTTCAATTCCTTGACGATATCGCTGACCCAACCTTCGCCGAAGGATTCCCAGGCGAGCGTGGTGACGGGCCGCGCACCGAGCAGCGACCAGAGCGCCATCTCGACTGCGCCGGTATCGGAGGCGGGCACGATGCCGATGCGATAATCGGCGGGCACTTCGAGCACTTCGCGCGTGAGATCAATCGCGAGCTTGAGCTTGGTCTTGCCGACCTTCGCGCGATGCGACCGGCCGAGTGCTGCGTCCTTGAGATTTTGGGCGTTCCAGCCGGGGCGCTTGGCGCAGGGGCCGGAGGAGAAATGCGGCACGTTCGGCCGCGAAGCGGGCTTCGCTACAGTCATCATATCTACCCTTCCAGATAGTCAGCCTCCCGTTGGGGGGAGGTGTCCCGCCGCGGCTGATACGGGAAACAGGAAGAGTCGTCAAGGAAGTTCCGGCGTCTCACGGCGGCGTGATGGTGCTTCCGGTGCGATATCAGGGGATTCGACGACCGTGAGCGCATTCAGCAAGTCCGTGGCCTCGCTGATCAATTGCGCGGCTCTGCGGCGGCTGCCGACTTTCAAAATGCACTTGTCATTGGCCTGCACGACGTAATCGTTGCCTACCTTGATTATTGAATAGCTTGTCATCGAAATCCCCGAACCGACAGAGCCCGGTGTCTGAAGCTGCCGTAGCACCGTTCGTTCCCGGATCAACGTGAACGACGGCTGGGTAGTTTATCAGCTGTTAATATGAACAAACGCGCGATCCGAATTCGCTGATCGCGCAAGGCTCGCGAAGAGCTGCCTCAAAAGCGGACAGTCATACCGACGTGGCTCGCCGCGAACCCGAGCCGCTTGTAGAAACGCTGCGCATCGACGCGGCTCGCATGCGTCAGCAACTCGACCAGACTGCAGCCGCGCGCTTTCGCTTCCGCGATCGCCCATTGCACCAGCCGCTCGCCGATGCCGCGGCTGCGACAATCCGAAGCAACACGAACGTCTTCGAGCAGGCCGCGCACGCCGCCTTGCGAACTGATGCCCGGCAGGATCGCGAGTTGCAGGCAGCCGACCACCCTGCCCCCGCTCTCGGCAACCACGAGCGTGAGGTTCGGATCGCGCTCGACCCGTGCGAAGGCATCGTAATAGGCGGCAGGCAACGGATCCTCGAGGCGCTCGCGCGCGCGGCCGAGATGATCGTCGGCGAGCATCGCCACGATCGCTGGAACGTCGTCGCGGCGCGCGCGGCGAATGGAGACGGATTCGGCGTTCATGACAACTCCAACCTCAGCGTGCCGGCGGGAGGCCGAGAAACGCTTCGACCTCGCCGATCCAGCGGCGGAGAGCGGCATAGCGGCTGAGATCGAAGCCGCCCTCATGCGCCAGGCGGGTATAGGCAAGCAGCGAGACGTCGGCGAGCGAAACCTCTTCACCGGCGAAGAAGCGGCCAGCCGAAAGATGCTGCTCCATGCGGTCGAGCGCCGCATAGCCGCGCTTGACCTTTTCGGGGTCGAGCTCGGATGCGTCCTTGCCGAGATAAACGAGGAGGAAGCGGCACACCGCGATATAGGGCTCGTGGCTGTACTGTTCCCAGAACAGCCATTCGTCCATCTTGGCCGCAATGAAGGCGTCGCGCGGAACGAGCGCGCTGTCGCGGGCGAGATAGCGGATGATGGCATTGGACTGCGCCAGTGTGCGGCCGTCGTCGAATGCGATGGTGGGCACCTGGCCTGCGCCGTTCATCTCAAGGAATTGCGGCGTGCGCGTTTCGCCCTTGCGCGTGTCGATCTCGATCCACTGATAGGGCAATGCAAGCTTGTCGCAGACCCACTTCACCTTCAGGCAATTGCCGGAATTGCTGTCGCCGTAGATCTTCATCGCTGCCGCCCCGCTTTGGAGCGACAGAGCATCAGGACGCAAGCGAGCTGTCAACCGCGGCGCAGCGCGGTCGCGTCAGAACTTGTAGCCGAGGCCGGCGCGGACGGTGTTGATGCTGGTGTCGACCTGGGAAGTGAAGCGAATATATTCGTACTCCGCGCGCATGAACAAGCCGCCGACCAGATTGACGTCGACGCCGAGACCGGCGGTGTAGCCGTAGATCAGGTGATTGTGCTGGGCATCGGTCGAGGTCAACGGCGCCAGCGGCGTGTAGACCCCGAGCTGGGTCGCGCTCACGCGGTCCTGCACGCTGACGGTGCGAACGATGTCGGCATTACCGAGCGCGAGCCCCGCAAACATGTAGGGCAGGAAGCATCCCCATGCGTAGGCGGCGCGACCGCGGAACGTCCCGATGTCGCTGATGCTGATCGAAGAGGTCGACGTCGCCGTGACATCATGGAAGTTGCCGTCGGACAGTGCAGTGGGGCTGACGCGCCGTTCGCTGGCCGACGACGATCCTCCGAACCTGCCATGCAGCCAGCTCACTTCGAGACCGAGGACGACGTCGTCCCATTGCGCATTGTATCCGACGAAGGCGCCGTAACCGGTGGTGCGCTGCGAGGCCTTGCCCAGTCCGAGATTCCACTGAGACACGCCCATCGAGCTCTCGATCAACGTATCCGCCAACAGGGCAGCCATCATGTTGCTGGTCGAGCCGTTGAAGTTCTCGTCGGACGAACCATAACCGGCCTGGGCTCCGATATAGGAGCCTTGCCAGTTGACGCTGGACCGGGTGAGACCGTCCGTGAAGCTGCCGCGCAGGATGGGAAGATCCGGCATATCGGCCGCATGCGCGGCAGACACCGTCCCCAACATCGCCGCCGCCAACAAAAGGCCACGCATCGCAACGCTCCATCGAACTCGAACTTTCATCCGTGATCATGGCTCGTTAACCTTAACCAATGGTTGCGTCCGCCGCCTTCATCGCTACTCGCCATGAAAAATACGCAAAGCAAAACGGCGCGGGATGATCCCGCGCCGTTAAGAAGTCCTAACCGATCGAAGTATCGATCAGCCCTTGGTGACGAGCGGCGGCGCGTAGACCGGCGGGCTGCTGAGATCCCAGCGCACGCCGAGCTTGATGTCGTGCGAGGTGAGCTCCTTGACCTTGATCGAGGTCGGGCCGGAGGCGCTGTTGTCGAACAAGCGGTAATTGCCGGGCGCGGCGTCGCCGAGGTTCATGTAGCTGTAGGCCAGTTCGACGGTGAACCCGGGATTGACCTTGTAGGCGAGACCGGCGTGAGCGGCCCAGGCGAGGTTCCACTTTCCGTTATCGGCGAAGTAGGCAACGCTGTTGTTGAGCAGCGGGTTGTAGGACACGCCGTCGTCGCGGAAGCCGCTGATCTTGTTGTAGGAGCCGCCGACACCGGCGCCGATGAACGGGGTGATGCACCACCAGGTGCCGAGGTCGACATAGGCGTTGGCCATCACGACCCACTCGGACTTGCTGCCGCTGTAGTTGTTGACGCCGACGAAGCCGGGTCCAACGACGTTGTCGCTGCCGTGCAGATTGGATTTGCCACGGTACTGGCCGATCACGTCGGCGCGGAACCAGTTGTTGAAGCGATAGCCGACGCCGAGATCGAACAGCCCCGCCGAGTCGAAGCCGAGCCCCTCCGTCGTCTTGGAATAGCCGGCCGGCAGGGCGCTATCCATGCGCTTGGCGCTCTGGTTGGTCATGCCGATGTCGCCGCGCAGATACCAGCCGCCGAAGTCCGCGGGCGGAGCCGGCGGCGCGTACATGGGAGGGGGCGCCGCGATCGGCATATCGGCAGCGAACGCCATCGACGAGATCAGGGTTGCCGCACCCGCGGCAAGGAGAGACTTAACGCTACGCATTGGCTTCGTCCTTTTGGCCGGTGAGGCAAATACGCAGGCCTCACGTTCTGGAAACTCACGGAGCGGACGATGCCAGCAAATGTTTAAGCGCCACTTAACCCTAATTTTTAAGGTTGATTTTTCCTGACTGCTCGCGCGCACGGATGAGAAGCGTTGCAAAATTGCAGCGCCTGGCGCCGCAATTGCTAACGATGTGTAAAGCCTCAGTGCAGCGGGAGAGAATCCGTTAACGCGCGTGCCGCTGCAGCTTGGGCAGGAACACCGCAAGCAGGCCGAGCGCCGGCAGGTAGGCGCAGACCTGGTAGACGAACTCGATCGAGGTGTGGTCGGCGAGCTTGCCGAGCACGGCGGCGCCCAGGCCCCCGATGCCGAACGCAACGCCGAAGAACACGCCGGAGATCATGCCGAATCTGTGCGGCACCAGCTCCTGCGCGAACACGATGATCGACGACGTCGTCGAGGAGATGATCAGACCGATGATGACTGACAGCACCGCGCTGCCGACGAGCCCGGCATAGGGCAGCGCCAGCGTGAACGGCAGCGCGCCCAGGATCGAGATCCAGATCACGATCTTGCGGCCGAAGCGATCGCCCAAGGGACCGCCCAGAAACGCACCGACCGCGTTCGCCGCGAGGAAGATGAAGAGATAGATCTGCGCTGCCTGCGTCGACACGCCGAACCGATCGATCAGGTAGAAGATGTAATAGCTCGACAGGCTCGACACGTAGAGCTGTTTCGAGAACAGCAGCGCGACCAGCACGAGCAGCGCGACGGCGACGCGGCGCGAGCTCGGTGCGTCGGGATGGGCCTGACCCGCCGCTGTCTTCTTCGCCTTGATCTGCGGCGCGTACCAGCGGCCGATGCGCCAGAGGATGAGGATCGCGAGGAAGGCGATCGAGGAGAACCAGGCGATGCTGCCCTGCCCGAACGGCACCACGATCAGCGCCGCCAGCACCGGCCCCATCGAGGTGCCGAAACTGCCGCCGAGCTGGAACACCGATTGCGCGAAACCGTAGCGGCCGCCGGAGGCGAGCCGCGCGATGCGCGCGGATTCGGGGTGAAACACCGCCGAGCCGAGACCGACCAGCGCGGCGGCGACGAGGATGACGAGATATTGGTGCGCGGCACTGAGCAGCAGGAGGCCGAAGAAGGTCGAGGCCATGCCGATCGCCAGCGAATAAGGCTGCGCCTTCTTGTCGGTGTAATGCCCGACCACCGGCTGCAGCAGCGAGGCCGTGAACTGAAAGGCCAGCGTGATCATGCCGATCTGCGCGAAGTCGAGCGCGTAGGTGTCCTTCAGGATCGGATACACCGAGGCGATCAGCGACTGCATGGTGTCGTTGAGGAAGTGCGAGAAGCTGATGCCGGCGAGCACGACATAGGCCGGCCCGGCCGCTTTGGCGGCGGGTGCCACGTCAGCGACGACGACGGGCTCGGTCAGCGTTTCCTCTGAGACGACAACAGGCTTGTTCAATGCAGCATCCCGGCGCGGCAGATTGCCGCGACCTCGTAGGTACGATGCAACGAGCGATGGAACCACCGCCAATCGCAAATGGCTGGAATGCGCGCGCTCTGCCGCGAGCAGCGCGACCTGCATGGTTCAAGAGGCCCGCTTTCACGGGCTCCTCACCATGAAGGTCTGGATCTCGCCACGAAAAAAGGAATCGTAGGGTGGGCAAAGGCGCCCTCGCGCCGTGCCCACGATCCTTCGATACGGCCACAGAAGCGTGGGCACGCTTCGCTTTGCCCACCCTACGGCAGGGTGCCTGGGACCTCAGGCCGCCGCCTGGCCGAGCGCCAAGACGATGGTGTCGACGACGTCCTCGACCAGGATGCGGTCTTCGCCCTCGCCCATGACGCGGATCACCGGCTCGGTGCCGGAGGAGCGGATCAGAAGGCGGCCGTGGCCGTTGAGCCGCTTCTCGCCGTCGGAGATCGCCGACTTGACGTCGGAATCGTCGAGCGGCTTGCCGCCCTTGTGGCGGACATTCTTGAGGATCTGCGGCAGCGGATCGAAGCGGTGGCAGACCTCCGACACGGGACGGCGCAGCTTCTGGACCACCGCGAGCACCTGCAGCGCAGCGACAAAACCGTCGCCGGTGGTGGCATAGTCGGACAGGATGATATGGCCGGACTGCTCGCCGCCGAGATTGTAGCCGCCGTTCAGCATCTGCTCGAGCACGTAGCGGTCGCCGACCGGCGTGCGGACCAGATCGAGCCCCTGCCCTTTCAGGAAACGCTCGAGGCCGAGATTGGACATCACGGTGGCGACGATGCCGGGCCGCGACAGGCGGCCGTCTTCCTTCCAGCTCTGCGCGATCACCGCGAGCAACTGGTCGCCGTCGACGACATGACCGCGCTCGTCGACCAGGATAACGCGATCGGCGTCGCCGTCGAGCGCGATGCCGATGTCGGCGCGCATCTCGCGCACCTTCCGCGACAGTGCTTCCGGCGAGGTCGAGCCGCAATCCTTGTTGATGTTGAAGCCGTCGGGCTCGACGCCGATCGGCACAACGTCGGCGCCCAACTCCCACAGCGCTTCCGGCACCACCTTGTAGGCGGCGCCGTTGGCGCAATCGATCACGACGCGCAGGCCGTCGAGCGAGAGGTCGCGCGGCAGCGTGCGCTTGGCGAATTCGATGTAGCGGTCATGCACGCCGTCGATGCGGCGGGCGCGGCCGAGGCTCGCGCTCTGTGCCAGCCGCTTGTCAATGGGCTCGTCGAGCAGCTGCTCGATCTGCCGCTCAACGTCGTCGGACAGCTTGAAACCCTGCGGGCCAAACAGCTTGATGCCGTTGTCCTCGAACAGATTGTGCGAGGCCGAGATCATGACGCCGAGATCGGCGCGCATCGACTTGGTCAGCATCGCAACCGCCGGCGTCGGCATCGGGCCGACCAGCAGCACGTCCATGCCGACCGAGGTGAAGCCGGCGACCATCGCGTATTCGATCATGTAGCCGGACAGGCGGGTGTCCTTGCCGATCACGACCCGGTGGCGGTGGTCACCGCGCTGAAACGCAAGGCCTGCGGCTTGGCCGACCTTGAGCGCGAGCTCCGGCGTGATCAGTCCGTTGGCGCGGCCCCGAATCCCGTCCGTCCCGAAATATTTGCGACTCATATCGTCCCCCGAGCAACAACCAGGGGATCCCCTCTACAACCACGGGCTGCCCGAACGGGACCCGCATCCCTGATTTGCTAAACGTCTTATAATGCCTATGGGGCTAACTTGGCTTCAAAAAATATGATGAATCATTACGGAACCGGGGCGCCGCCGCTCCGACAACGTCTTGTTAACATTATATTTCCTACCCATGGCGCCGGTCGGGGTGGAACCCGATTTAATCGCTGCGCTTGACGTAGCCATCGCCGCGGCTCGGCGCCGGCTGGGTGACGTTGACGGGATCGGAGCCCGGAAAGGTCTCTTCCAGACCCTCTTCCAAGGCTTCCTCGAGATCACGCTTCTCCTTGATCTCTTCCGGCGAAGGTCCAGCGTGCGGCTTCGTCATGGCGCCCTCCTGCAAAACGGTCTGCAAACGGATTTGGCTGTGCATCCAACCATGCTAGATGACCCCGAAATCTTCCGATGCAAGACTCTTGATAGAAGACGGGCCGGGGAACGATCATGAAACATATCACCTGTATCGACGATCTTCGCACGCTGCATAAGCGCCGCGTGCCGAAGGCATTCTTCGACTATTGCGATCGCGGCTCCTATGCCGAGGAGACGCTGCGCGCCAACCGCGAGGATATGCAGGCGATCAAGTTTCGCCAGCGCATCCTGGTCGACGTCTCCAAGCGCGACACCTCGACCACGATCCTCGGCGAGCCCTCGACCATGCCGCTGATACTCGCGCCCGTCGGCCTGCTCGGCATGCAGCATGGCGACGGCGAAATTTATGCCTGCCGCGCCGCGCAGGCCGCCGGTATCCCGTTCACGCAATCGACCATGTCGATTTGCTCGATCGAGGACATCGCCGCCAATGTCGAGAAGCCGTTCTGGTTCCAGCTCTACGTCATGAAGGACCGCGGCTTCATCAAGGAATTGATCCAGCGCGCGATCGCGGCCAAGTGCAGCGCGCTGGTGCTCACCGTGGACCTCCAGGTGATCGGCCAGCGCCACGCCGACATCAAGAACGGCATGACGGTGCCCCCCGAATGGTCGCTGTCGAAGCTGCTGGATTTCGCCAGCAAGCCCGGCTGGGTCTCCGGCGTGCTGCAGGGCAAGCGCCGCACCTTCGGCAACATCGCCGGCCACGTGAAGAACACCGAGGATCTCAATCGCCTCGCCGAATGGACGGCCTCGCAATTCGACACCTCGCTGAACTGGAAGGACGTCGAGTGGGTCCGCAGCATCTGGCCGGGCAAGCTCGTCATCAAGGGCATCCTCGACGTCGAGGACGCCGAGGAAGCCGCCAAGACCGGTGCGCAGGCGCTCGTCGTCTCCAACCATGGCGGCCGGCAGCTCGACGGTGCGCCGTCCTCGATCGAGGTGCTGCCCGAGATCGCCGATGCGGTCGGCGACAGGATGGAGATCATGTTCGACGGCGGCATCCGCTCCGGCCAGGACGTGATGCGCGCGCTCGCGCTCGGCGCAAAGTCCTGCATGCTCGGCCGCGCCTATGCCTACGGCCTGGGTGCCGGCGGCCAGGCCGGCGTCGCCAAGGCGATCGACATCATCCAGAAGGAGCTGCTCACCACCATGGGCCTGTGCGGCGTCAACCGGATCGACGAGATCGACGATCATGTCATCGCGATGTGACGGCAGCGGCGGTGCCGTAGGGTGGGCAAAGCGTAAGCGTGCCCATCAATCTGCGTAATGTGAGAAAGACGTGGGCACGGCGCTGACGCGCCGTTGCCCACCCTACGATTGCTTTCTCATCACATCGGCGGCGTCAGGCCGTCACGGCCGACGCTGACGCGGTTGGTCTCGAACGAGCCGTCGGGCAATTGCTTCATGAAGGCGATGACCTTGGCGCCGGCCTTCAGGTCGGATTTGTCGCCGGGCACGAAGGTCACCACCGGCGTGTTGTCGGCGACGAACACCTTCTTCTCGCCGTCCTTGTACTTGACCAGCAGCGTATGGCCGTCATTGCCGACCACGCTCTCCGACACCGTGGCGTTGGTCATGCTCGAATTCGGCTTGAGGTCATAGGGCCGCGAGCCCTCGCCGGTGCCGCGCATGCTCTCCGGAAACACGTGGACCTCGACCGCGTTCTGGCCGCCGTCCGGTCCGGGCACCGTGGTGGCGCCGACGAAGGAGCCGACCTTGATGTCGGCGAGTGAAATTTTGGTAATCCCCGAGACGTTCACGTCGGGAGCGATGCGTAGCTTGACGTCCTCGCCGCTGCGCGACTTGACCTGCATCGTGTCACCATTGACGCTTTCGATCGTGCCGCGCACGCGCGTCGGCACCGGTGCCCTCTGCGCGTAGGCATAGAGGGTGGAAGCGGCCACCATCGCGACGGCGATCAGCGGACGTGTGAAAGTTGCACGTTGAACAGACATGACGGTCTCCGATTGTCCCCCAGGAATGGAGAACTCCGGACGACGCGTGCTATTCTCTCAAGTCTTTGTGAGATCGGCCTCGACCAGCGCCCGCAGCTCGGCTGTGACCTCCGGCCGCCGGCCGAACCACAGCTCGAAACCGCGCACCGCCTGGTGCAGCAGCATGCCGAGCCCGTCTGCCGTCTTCAGGCCACGCGCCGTTGCGGCGGCGAGCAGCGGCGTCACCAGCGGGACATAGACGAGGTCGGCGACCACCGCCGCCTGCGGCAGGCGCGCGACATCAACATCGAGTGAGGGCTGGCCGTGCATGCCGAGCGAGGTCGTGTTCACGAGAAGTTTTGCGCGCGGCAGCACGTCGTCGATCCCGTCCCACGTCACGGGATGCACGTTCGGCCCGAACTGTCTTGCCAGCGTCTCGGCCCGCGCGATGGTGCGATTGGCAAGATGGATGTGCTTGATCCCGCGCTCGAGCAGGCCGAACACGACCGCCCGCGAGGAGCCGCCGGCGCCGAGCACCAGCGCCTCCTCGGCGGCATCCCAACCGGGCGCGCTGGCGTCGAGATTGCCGATGAAACCTTCGACGTCGGTGTTCGTCGAGCGCAGCTCGCCGTCGGCAAACCACAGCGTGTTCGCCGCGCCGACGGCCTTGGCGCGCGCATCGGGCGCCGACAGCGCCAGCACCTCTTCCTTGTGCGGGATGGTGACGTTGGCGCCGACGAAGCCGCGCAGCGACAGCCGCAGCACGAAATCCCTGAGATCCTCGGGCGGAACCGCTTCGATGACATAGCCGCCGGGGATGCCGAGCGTGCGCAGCCAGTAATGATGGATCAGCGGCGAGCGCGAATGCGCGGCCGGCCATCCGATCAGACAGGCTGCAGGAGCTTTGGGCGCGGTCATCTTTCCCTCGGGTCGTTTCCGAGGCGATCCATTTCGCGTCCCGTGGGACCTGTCAAGCGTGCGGACGTCGCTAGTCCGCCGCAGCCTCGTCGGCCGCCCGGCCCTTGATGTCGGCGATCGCGCGGTCGAGGCTCTGGCGATAGCGCGCCCGCGGCGGCGTCACGCCATGGGTGAGCAGCGCGCGGCGGACAGCGGGCGAAGCCCCCGTGATGAACAGGCGGATGCCCTGGCGGTGCGCCTTGGCGGCGACGCGGCCCAGCACGTTGGCCGCCGTCGAATCCAGGAACGGCACCGCGGCGAAATCGACCACGAAGGCCTTGCGCTTGTCGGCGACCTCGTCGAGCACGCCTCCGATGGCGGAGGCCGCGCCGAAGAAGAACGCGCCAGTGATGCGATAGACCAGCACGTCGCGATCGACCGCAAGCGCAGGATCGTAGCGAACGCGATCGCCATTGCCGTCGTCAGGACGATCGCCGGCGACCAGCGGCGAGCGTTCCTCGATCCCCGTCATCTCCGCCATGCGATGGATGAACAGCACGGCGCCGAGCGCAAAGCCGACCAGGATGCCTTCGGTGAGATCGCGGAAGATCGTCAGCAGGAAGGTCGCGAGCAGCACGACGGCGTCGCCCCATGACGAACGCAGGAGCGTGGCGAATTCGTGCTTCTCCGCCATGGTCCAGGCCACCACGACCAGCACCGAGGCGAGCGCGGCCAGCGGAATGTAGCTTGCGAGCGGCGCCGCGATCAGCATGAACAGCAGCAGAAACACGGAATGCAGCATGCCGGCCAGCGGCCCGCGCGCGCCGGCGCGAATGTTAGTCGCGGTCCGCGCGATCAGGCCGGTGACGCAGATGCCGCCGAACAGCGCCGAGCCGATATTGGCGGCGCCTTGCGCCACCAGCTCGCAATTGGAGCGGTGACGGCGCCCGGTCATGCCGTCGGCGACCACCGCCGACAGCAGCGATTCGATGGCGGCCAGCAGCGCGAACGCGATCGCATCCGGCAGCACGGCGCTCGCCTTCGCGACCGAGAACGCCGGCAGCGCCGGTGACGGCAATTCGCGCGGAATGCCGCCGAAGCGCGACCCGATGGTTTCCACCGGCAGCGACAGCACGGCACACGCAACGGCCGCGATCACGACCGCGATCAGGATGCCGGGCCAGGACGGCCGCCAGATCCGCAAGGCCGCGATGATGGCGATGCTGACGATCGCGACCGCGACGGCGGATGGATTGATGGTGTTGAGACCGCCGGCGAGCGCGACCAGCTTTGGAACGAACTCGCTGGGCTCCTTGCCCGCAAGCGTGATCCCGCCGAGATCGCGGAGCTGGCTGGCGAAGATGATCACGGCGATGCCGGCGGTGAATCCGACCGTGACCGGATAGGGAATGAACTTGATGTAGGTGCCGACCCGGAGCAGGCCCGCAGCGATCAGGAACACGCCCGCCATCAGGGTGGCGAGGATGACGCCGTCAACGCCGTGACGCTCCGCGGTCGCTGCGACCAGGACGATGAAGGCGCCGGCGGGTCCGCCGATCTGGAACCGGCTGCCGCCGAGCAGCGAGGCGATGAAGCCGCCGACGACAGCGGTGTAGAGACCGCGGTCCGGCGTCACGCCCGAGGCGATCGCGATCGCCATCGACAGCGGCAGCGCCACGATCGCAACCGTCAGGCCCGCGAAGACATCGGCGCGGAAGTCCGCGACGCCGTAGCCTTCACGCCAGACGGTGACGAGCTTTGGCAGATACAGTTCGGCAAAAGTCGGCTGACGCAGCTGGTGCAGCCGGCTTGCGTGATCGCTTGTGATGCTCATGCTCCGCTGCCCCACAATGCTCCACCGCATCGTGCGGCCGCGATCCGGACGCGACGGTGCGTTGGTTCAGTCTGCTCCGGGCAAGACCGGCAAGATCAAGCCCCCACCCGGCGCGGCGGCCCGGGCTCCTTCAGGCGGACGCCACGCCCGCCGCTGTCGCTGCGGACCTGCTCGCCGATCAGCTCGACGCCGGCCCGGTCGAACGCCTCGACCACCTTGATCAGGGTCTCGACCACGCCACGCACATTGCCGGTGCTGGCCTCCATCCGCTGGATGGTCGGCAGCGAAACGCCGGCGAGCTCGGCCAGGGTTTTCTGGTCAATGCCGAGCAGCGCGCGGGCTGCCCGCATCTGGAACGACGTGATCACCTTGGCCTCACTTACCAGCACTTATAAATGATATCTGAGACGTGTACAATGATGTAAAATACATCATATCGGACTTAAGGCAAGAGGTTGCCCAGCTACGCCGCCGTCATTGCGAGGACCCTTGCGACGAAGCAATCCAGAGTCCTGCCGCGGAACGACTCTCTGGATTGCTTCGCTTTTGCGGTTGGGGCGCGATCACTTGAAACGCCGCACGCGTAGAGACGGCCCCTCACCCACCCTCTCCCCGCGAAGAGCGGGGAGAGGGTGTGAGAGAGCGTGCGCCTCTGACTAAGCCAGCTTGATCACGCCGCGTGTTGATGTGCGGCGATGATCTGGTCGGCGGCGCGGCCTGTGACTTCGGCCATGTGGTCGAACGTGCGGGTGAAGCTGCCGGCGCCGGCGGTAGCCGAGCGCAGCTCCACGATCAGTTCGCCGATCTCGGCTTCCGGCATCATGGCACGGACGCTGTCCCAGCCGCTCCAGCCGTCACGCGTGTCGAAGCCGAGGATCTGGCCGCGCCGCGCCGACAGGATCGCGTTGATCTTGGCGGTGGCGTCGGTCGGACAGACGATCTCGACCACGTGGATCGGCTCCAGCAGCACCGACTGACAATGCGGCAGGCCCTCGTTGAGTCCGATCCGCGCCGCCGTGCGAAAGGCGAGATCGGAAGAGTCGACGCTGTGATAGGAGCCGTCGGTCAGCGTCACCTGCACATCGGTGACGGGGAAGCCGAGCGGACCGCGCGTCAATCCGTCGACGACGCCTTCTTCCACCGCGCCGATGTAGTTGCGCGGCACCGCGCCACCAACGACCTTCTCGGCGAACTTGAAGCCCTCGCCGCGCGGCAAAGGCCTGATGTCGAGCACGACGTCGCCGAACTGGCCGTGGCCGCCGGACTGCTTCTTGTGGCGACCGCGCTGGACGATCGGCTTGCGGATGGTCTCCTGATAGCCGATGGCCGGTGGATGCGAGGTGATCTTGACGCCGAAGCGGTCGCGCAGCCGCTCGCTGGCGACGCGCAAGTGCATCTCGCCCTGCCCCCACAGCACGGTGTCGTGGGTCTGGGCGTTCATCACGATGACGAGCGAGGGATCCTCCTCGTGCAGCCGCGTCAGCGCCTGGCCGAGCTTGACGTCGTCCTTGCGGTCGGTGGCCGCAACCGAGATCGCGAGCACCGGCGGCGTCGGCTCCGAGACCGCGAGCGCCGCTGGCGGGGTCTTGCCGCTCGAGACCGTGTCGCCGGTCTTGATCGGATCAACCTTGGCGAGCGCCACCGTGTCGCCGGCTTCGGCCGCGGCACGCTTGGTGTCGTAGGCGCCGTTGACGGCGAGGATGCCGGAGATGCGGCCCGCTCCTCCGGAAGCGGATTGCAGCGTGGCGCCGTCGTCGAGATGGCCGGCGAGCAGCCGCGTCAATGACAGTTTGCCGCCATGCTGCGAATGCAGTGTCTTGAACACGAAGCCGAGCGCGTCCCTGGTCTCGGGCACACCGAGACGTTTTGCGGTCTCCGCAATGCCCGGCGCCTCGTGACGCAGCGCCTTCATCAAACGCAGCACGCCGTTCTCGCGCGCGGCAGCGCCCAGCAGCACCGGGCAGATCAGTCCCTCGCGCAATTCGCGGGCGAGATCGTCGAACACGGCATCGCGCGGCGGCTGGATGTCCTCGAGCAGTTGCTCCATCAGCGCATCGTCGTGATCGGCGAGCTTCTCCAGCATCGAGAAGCGGGCTTCCTTCTCGCGGTCAAGATTGCCGCCTTCGAGCGCGACCACCTCGGAGGCCTTGTGCTCGCGATAGATGAAGGCGCGTTCCAGCGCGAGATCGACGAAGCCCTCGATCAGCTCGTCCTTCCAGATCGGGATCTGGCGCAGCACCAGCGGCACGCGGGAGGCGGGCTGCAGCATTGCGAGCGACTCGCGGATGCGCTGGCTCGCGCGGTCGATCTTGTTGAGGAACAGGAAACGCGGGATCTTCAGCTCCTCCAGCTCGCGCAGGATGATCTGAAGCTGCGGCAGCTTCTTCTCGTCGGCCTCGCAGACCACGATCGCGGCATCGACCGCAGGCAGCGCGGCGCGCATGTCGTGGGCAAACTCGACGGAACCGGGACAATCCAGGAAGGTGTAGCTGTCGCCCATGAAACTCGTGGTGGCGGCAGTGAGCCCGACGGTCATCTTGTGATGACGGGCCTCGGGCGCAGCGTCGCCGACGGAAGTTCCGGCGTCGACACTGCCGGCACGCGGGATTGCGCCCGTTCGCGCCAATATTGCTTCGAGAAGTGTGGTTTTACCGCTTTGGAAAGGGCCCACCAGCGCGATGCACCGTGGACCTCGGGGACTTCTGACGTCTTGTCCCATTCGCCGCCTCCTTGGTGTGGAGCTCGGCCCATGATTGGGTCGGCAACCGCAGATGCTCTGCCCGTCCCCGAGATTTGGCAAGCATCAAACGTCGCTGCGGTGCGTCGTCGGCTGGATTAGGTCTTAACGCGGCGAGTACGGCTGTCGGCCGCGTGTTCCACCTCTCCCCGGCGGGGAGAGGTGAAAGCAGCAAACACCGTCGTCAGGCGTCAACGGCCCGGACGAAGTTCCAGGCTCTCGAGGCCGGCGGCAATGTTGAGGCCGACCTGTCCCTGCACGCTGAGCGGCTGGAGCGCGATCGAATTGTTGGAGCCGCCGACCAGCACGTTGCCGCCCAAGCCGACACCGACCGAGGCGCTGCCCTGCGCACCTGCATAATTGCCGGAGAGGTCGCCGGGGCCGAGCCGGTCGACGGGTGCGAACACGCCCCACGCCAAAGCCGTCTCCTGGGTGATGCCGATGTCGAGACCGACTTTGCGGATGGTTGCGACGTAACGATCGTCGGGCAGACCGTCGGCGCGCAGCACGCAGCCGAGATGGGTCACCGATCCCACGATGAAGCCGACGCTGGCGCCGCCGCGGCATTCGAGCACGCCCACCCGCGCCATCCGCTGCTGTGCACTGCCGCCCACGCTAGAGGCAACGAGGCTGGCGGCGGCGAGCCCGGCGAAGATGAACGAACGGCGCATGAAATATCTCCGGCGATGAAGGGATGCGAGCAGAGAGAGCGCCACCCGCGTTGCGCGTCTATGCCACAAGAGTGCTGGAGGTGCCAGATCGGGCGCGGCGATAAGCGTGCAAACAATCCCGCCAATGGCGGACCTTTTCGCAGATATCGTAGGGTGGGCAAAGCGAAGCGTGCCCACGCATTTCTTGCGATCGAGAGAGATGGTGGGCACGGCGCAAGTGCGCCTTTGCCCACCCTACGATTCCAGACTTGCGGAGAGAACTCCCAACCCACAAGCGCGAGAAGAGAACACCGCTTGCCGCAACAATCTCAGCGCAAATTGCCGCAGAAGCGCTGGATGCGCTTGCAGGCGTCTTCGAGATCCGAGGTCTTGGTCGCGTAGGAGATGCGGAAGGCCGGGCCAAGGCCGAAGGCCGAACCCTGCACCACCGCGACGCCTTCGGTCTCAAGGAGCTCGGTGACGAAGGTCTCGTCATTGTCGATCACCTTGCCGGACGGCGCGGTCTTGCCGATCGTGCCGGCGCAGGACGGATAGACGTAGAAGGCGCCTTCGGGACGCGGGCATTCGATCCCCTTGGCCTGGTTGAGCATGGAGACGACGAGGTCGCGCCGCTCCTTGAACACCTTGTTGTTGGCGGGGATGAAGTCCTGCGGACCGTTCAGAGCTTCCACCGCGGCCCATTGCGCAATCGAGGACGGGTTCGAGGTCGACTGCGACTGGATCGTCGACATCGCCTTGATCAGCTGCGCGGGGCCACCGGCATAGCCGATGCGCCAGCCGGTCATGCAATAGGCCTTCGACACGCCGTTCACGGTGAGCGTGCGGTCGTAAAGTTTCGGCTCGACCTGCGCGACCGTGGTGAACTGGAAGTCGTCATAGACGAGATGCTCGTACATATCGTCGGTCATCACCCACACATGGGGATGCTTCACCAGCACGTCCGTGAGGGCCTTCAGTTCCGAACGCGTGTAGGCGGCTCCCGTCGGGTTCGACGGCGAGCACAGGATCACCCATTTGGTCTTCGGCGTGATCGCGCGCTCGAGCGCCTCGGCCTGGAGCTTGAAGCCGGTCGCAGCGGTGCAGACCACCGGCACCGGCTCGCCGCCGGCGAGCGCCACCATCTCGGGGTAGCTGACCCAGTACGGCGCGGGAATGATCACCTCGTCGCCCGGATTGATGGTCGCCATCAGCGCGTTGTACAGCACCTGCTTGCCGCCGGTGCCGACGATGATCTGGTTCGGCTTGTAGGCAACGCCGTTCTCGCGCTGGAATTTGGCGATGATCGCGTCCTTCAGCTCGGGAATGCCGTCGACCGCGGTGTACTTGGTCTTGCCGGCCTCGATGGCGCGGATCGCAGCCAGCTTGATGTTGGCGGGCGTGTCGAAGTCGGGCTCGCCGGCACCGAGACCGATGACGTTGCGGCCCGCCGCTTTCAGCGCGCGTGCTTTATCCGTGACCGCGATGGTCGCGGACGGCTTCACACGGTCGAGCGCAGCGGCAAGGAAGGACATCGTCATCTCCTGACAAGCGTCGAAAAGCCCTAGGCCTCACGACTCTGATTGTGGGAATGAGATACCCTAAAACGTGTGCCGCTGCGCCGCAAGAAACTTCGGCCCGATCTCGGAAAAACTTGCGGATTTGGAGCGGTTCAAGCCGCGATTTCCAGCAATTTTCCGCAACTTTACCGCGCGAATCGCTCATATCCCGGAAGGCTTGTCCTCGGAGCAATTTTTGCGTGTTGCGTGCTGAAGCGCCGTCATGGCCGGGCATAGCCGTCCGAACGACGGCGTCGCTTCTGCTCGCCTGTTTCCCGGCCATCCACGCCTCGCCCGCGGCACGAAGAACGTCGATGCCCGGCGCACTGGATTGATGACGGCGCTCTCCCCCAATCGCTCGCCCTGCGCACAATCGCGCGAGCCAAGCGCGCGCATGCTGACGCAAGCGTGATCTGATTTGCATCGTCGCGCGGAAATGATCTTCCGCAGCGCTGCAGTGCGGTAGGGATTTCGAGTTTTTCTATTGGCCGGCCCTTGCGGCGGATTCGCATCGGCATCATTGTTTAGCCGCCTCGCGTGGCGACGAGCGCAGTGCCTCCCCGTCTTCCGGAATCATTCTCAGAATGTACAAGCTCTATTCGATGCAACGCTCGGGCAACAGCTACAAGGTCCGCCTTGCGCTGGCGCTGCTCAACGTGCCCTATGAAGCGATCGAGGTGGACATTCTGCGCGGCGAGAGCCGCACGCCGGACTTTCTGACCAAGAACCCGTCGGGACAGGTGCCGCTGCTCGAAGTCGGCGACGACCGCTTTCTCGCCGAGTCCAACGCCATCCTCTGGTACGTCGCCGTCGGCACCCCGCTCGCGCCCGAGAACCGCATCGACCGCGCCGAGGCGCTGCAATGGATGTTCTTCGAGCAGCACGCGCTGGAGCCGAACATCGGCGCCGCCTATTTCTGGCTGTCGCTGGTCAAGGGCGGGCGCGACCTCCAGACCCATTCGCTGGAGGACTGGATGGAGCGCGGCTATGGCGCGCTCCAGGTGATGGAGAACCACCTCAAGACCAACGCCTATTTCGCCGCGCGCCAGCTCACGGTCGCCGACATCGCGTTGTACGGCTACACCCACCTCGCCGATCGCTGCGACTTCGACCTCCAGGCCTTCCCGGCGATCCGCGACTGGCTGAAGCGGGTGGAAGCTGCGCCGGGCTTCGTGTCGATGGACTGGCGGCCGGCCGACGTCGACGACCCCGCCAGCATTGCAGCCGGTGCCTGAGCGCGCCCCTGCCCTCCGGCGAATAGCGGGTACAAAGGTGACGTTCGCCGCAATCCCGCCATTTTCCGCGCGATAGCCGCCGCAATATTGCCGGTTGAAACTGGGAAATTGTGGAAAGTCGCGGGTGATTCGCTCGCGCGTTGAAGGATTTAGACCATGATACGGGCGTCCGGCACGGCAGGCTTTCAGGGCCATCCCGCTACCGTAGCGTCTTCCCGGCTGACCAACGCGGTCGCGGCCTCGCTCGCCGTCGCCGCGCTCTCGCTGTGCCTGATCGTCACCCTGACGGTGCTGTCGACCAAGGCGACCATGGCGATGGGCCTGCCGGTCTGATTCCCGTTTCATCCTGGTCCAGCATTCAAGGCGCCGTGTGCCCCGCGCCTTCAGGCATCGCGACGGGACGTCGATGAAATCACCTGTGGTAGTCGTTGCAATCACACTGACTGCGGCCATTTTGGTCGCGGCGTCGCTGTTGATTGTCGTCACGCGCAAGGGCCCGGGGATTTCGACGCTGAATGCGCCGGCGCCCCTCAAGCACGCCCACTTGGTCTAAAATCATCCGAAAACCTGAAGCTTGCACGCAAGCGGACCTTAAACACACCGCAGGAAAAGGTATCGCGGAGGCGCAACGATCAGCCAGTGTTGCGACGTTACCTCGGTTCGGGAGGAGCGAGACGGGTCCATGCGGTTCGGATGGCGTGCGATCTCCGGTCCGGCGCTGACGGCAGCAGCCCTGCTGCTGACGATACACTTCGATCGCTTCATCCCCTCGCCCGCGCCGCTGCTCGTGGGTATCGTGGCGCTCGCCGGCGCATTGTCGGGTCTCGCCTCCGCCATCGCCAGCGCGGCCGTCGCGGTGATCGGGGCGACGCTGCTCCTCCTCGGCCGCCACGGCGTTTCCGGCGCCACCAGTGCCGATCTGATCCCGCTCGGCCTCATGGCGATCACGGCTGCCGCCACCGCCGGCATCACCGGACTGATGCGCGAGCGGCTGCTCGGTACGGTCGCGGCCGAACGGCAGAGCCACGCCACGGCCGCGCGGCTGTCGGCCGCGCTCGATCAGGTCGATATCGGCATCGTGCTGCTCGATGCCGAGACGCGGGCCGAGTTCATCAACGGCGCCTTCCGCGACTATTTTGCGGTGCCGGACGAGATCGCCGACGGCAAGCCGCCCTTCATCGCGCTGATGTATCACAGCCGCGACACCGGCGCGTTCGAATTGCCCGAGGACGAGCTCGGCACCTTCATCGCCCAGCGCATGGAGATGGTGCGGATCGGCGATGCCACGCCGATCAACATCGCCTTGCGCAACGGCGAGGTGCTGCGCTTCGTCTGCAACGCCCTGCCCGATGGCGGACGTATGCTGAGTTACACGCCGGTGACCGATCTCGTGCGCCACACCGATGCGCCCTCGCGCGCCGACTACTACCGCTCGCTGCGTGATCCCACGGGCCGCAGGCTGATCCGGCATCTGCGCGCCGCGGAGTGATGCGACTGGCGATTGATCGGCACGCCCGTCATCACGTATGAAGGACGTCCCATCGATCGCAGGAATTCCCCATGTCGCTCACCATTCGCGCCGTCACCAGGCAGGACTACGATCAATGGCTGCCGCTGTGGGACGGCTATAACGCCTTCTACGGCCGCTCCGGCCCGACCGCGCTGGCGGGCGAGATCACTGCGATGACGTGGCGGCGTTTCTTCGATGCCTATGAGCCGGTGCATGGATTGGTCGCCGAGAGCGACGGCAGGCTGCTCGGCATGACGAACTACCTGTTTCATCGCAGCACCACCGCGATCGAGCCGTCCTGCTATCTGCAGGACCTGTTCACGCTGGAAGCCGCGCGCGGCAAGGGCGTCGCCTCGGCGCTGATCCACGGCGTGTATGAGCGGGCGAAACTGGCGGGATCGCCGCGCGTCTATTGGCAGACGCACGAGACCAATCTCACGGCACACCGCCTGTACGACAAGGTCGCGGAGCGTTCCGGTTTCATCGTCTATCGCAAGCTGTTCTGATCCCCATCCGCACCCTGTGGATAACTCCCGCTGTCACCCCCGCGTAACATAGCGGGACTACGCTGCGCCTGCGTCTGATCTGGCCCCCCGTCACCGATCAAGCGCCCCAAGCGGTCCCCGTCAGTCGCCGCGTCTGACAGGGGCCGCATTTTTTTGTCCGCCTTGTCAGCATGGCAGCAGCGCGGCGCGCGCCTTGCTGCTGTGGCGCACGATGGTCACAATGCGTGGCTGCTCTCTCTGACAGGATCTCCCATGGAAATTCGCAATCTCGGCGCCTCCGGCCTTCGCGTGTCCGCGGTCGGGCTCGGCTGCAACAATTTCGGCCAGCGCGCGGATCTGGAGACCTCGCGCAAGGTGATCCATCGCGCGCTCGACCTCGGCATCACGCTGTTCGACACCGCCGACATCTATTCGAACATGGGCGGCTCGGAGACCGTGCTCGGTGCTGTGCTGGGCGACCGCCGCAAGGACATCGTGCTGGCGACGAAATATTCCAAGCCGATGGCGGAGGACGGAACCAAGCAGGGCGCCTCGCGCCGCTACATCATGGACGCCGTGGAAGCGAGCCTGAAGCGGCTGAAGACCGATTACATCGATCTCTATCAGCAGCACGACTATGACCCGCTGACGCCGATCGAGGAGAGCCTGCGCGCGCTCGACGATCTCATCCGCCAGGGCAAGGTTCGCTACATCGGCAATTCGAACTTTCCGGCCTGGCGCGTCGCGGAAGCCGAGTACGTCGCGCGCGCGATGAATGTCAGCCGCTTCGTGTCGTGCCAGGACGAATACTCGCTCGTCGTGCGCGACATCGAAAAGGACCTGCTGCCGGCAGCAACGGAATACAAGCTTGGCCTGTTGCCGTTTTTCCCGCTCGCAAGCGGCCTCCTGACCGGCAAGTACCGGAAGGGCGAAGCCGCGCCTGATGATACCCGCTTCGGCAAGGTGGAGCGGCTGCGCGACCGCTACGTCACGCCGCGCAACGAGGATATCGTCGAGAAGCTCCAGGCCTTCGCCAAGGCCCGCGGCCACAGCATGCTCGAGCTCGCCTTCTCCTGGCTCGCCGCCCGCCCGCAAGTATCAAGCGTGATTGCCGGCGCCACCCGCGTCGAGCAGATCGAGCAGAACGTCAAGGCGATCGCCTGGCAGCTCAGCGCGGAGGAGATGGCGGAGATCGACAGGATCACGCTGGGCTAGAGCATGATCCGGAAAAGTGTGCAGCGGTTTTCCGGAAAGATCATGCTCAGACAAACAAAGGCCGGCGCGGCGCGCTACTTCGCGCCGCGTCCCACGGTCTGCATCACCTCGAAGCCCTCGAACTGGGGATGGCCGAGATAGAGCGGTTTGTTGTCGCCTGCCTTGTGGTGCGCAGCGCGAAACGCTTCGGACTTGGTCCAGGCCTCGAACGCGGCATGGTTCGCCCACACGGTGTGCGAGGCATAGAGCGTGTGGTCCTCGAGCTCGGGTCCGCGCAGCAGATGGAATTCGACGAAGCCCGGCACCTTGTCCAGATGCGTATCGCGGCCGAGCCAGACCTGCTCGAAAGCGGCCTCGGAGCCCTTGGCGACACGGAAGCGGTTCATGGCGATGTACATGGGGATGGTTCTCCTGATGCTGCACCATTATCTCGTCATTCCGGGATGCGCCGCAAGGCGCAGGCCCGGAATGACGCGCGTGGGGTTAGGCGACCAATCCCTTCATCGGCCGTACTCCCGCACTATCCGGGAACACGGTCTCGGCCAGCACGCGATCGGACAGGCCGAACTGGCCCTGCAGCACGCCCTTGATCACGGAGCGCAGATCGGTGGTCGGCTTGAGATCGCGAGCTTCATATAAGTTCGCGAGCTTGAGGCCCGGCCAGTCGGAGATCACGCGTCCGCCTTTCACGGCGCCGCCGGCGAGCAGCGCGATCGTGCCGGTGCCGTGATCGGTGCCATCGGTGCCATTGATGCGCGCGGTGCGGCCGAACTCCGTGGCGACGACGACGACGGTGTCGCGCCAGCGCTCCCCCAAACCGCTTTGGAATTCGGCGAGCGCGCCATCGAGCCCGCCGAGCAGGAAGGCGAGACGCCCCACGGGGCCGCCTTCATTGGCATGGGTGTCCCAGCCATCGAAGGCGAGCGCGGCGATGCGCGGGCCATCGTCCGCGGCCATCAGCTTGGCCGCGCCGCGCGCGACCTGGCGCATCTGCGCCACCGCATTGCCGGGTTTCGGTTTCATGTCGTCTCCGCTCGCGGCCTTGTCGAGCTGAAGGCCTTGCGACAAGGCCATCGCCAGCACGGGATCGCGATGACGGTAGAGATCGACGAGGCGCATGGCGGTGTCGTCATCGGCCTGCGGCAGCGCCACCGGCGCCCAGCCGACGGTCGGCGCGTTGCCGCGCAGCACCAGCGGCGTGGTAGGCCCGACCGCAAGAGCGCTCGATACACGCTCGCCGCGCGGCAGCGCTTCCAGCGCGCGATTGAGCCAGCCGGACTGCACGCGGCCCGGCCCCGCATAACCGCTCTCGAGCACGTCCTGGCCGTCGAAATGCGAGCGGTCGCGATAAGGCGTCGCCACGGCATGGATCACCGCGGCATGCTGGTCGCGATACATGCGCGTAAATTCCGGCATCGCCGGATGCAGCGCGAAGAAGGAATCCAGCATGATCGCGGGATGCGCGCCGTCAGAAGTGAGCGCGATCGAGCCGTGCAGGCCGGCATAATCGGGGTCGCCGATCGGCGCGACGGTCGCAAGACCGTCGAGCGCGCCGCGCAGGATCACCACGATCAGCCTGGGATCGCGCCCATCGGCCGCGCGCGCGAATTTCGGCAAATAAGCCCAGGCCGCGAACGAGGTGCCGCCAAGCAGGAGACTGCGGCGCGAGGTGAGGAGCCGGTTCTCGGTGCAGTCCATCGTCACCTCCTCTGCATTTCCGGCGACATCAGCAGCAGCGCCAGCGCCTGCTGGCGCGACTCCGCGCGCTCGATGGTCCGCCGCGTCTCGATGGAGGCCGCATCCGCCGCTGCGAATTCCAGCAGATCCAGCGGATCGATGTTGGGCCCGAGCCGTGCGCCCATCTGCGCGGCGATATCGAGCCTGAGCTTCATGCCCTCGGGCGCGGCCCATGCGGCGCTGGTATCGGGGAAACCATTGGGGCCGGCCGGCGACCACAGCGGCTGTCCCAGCAGGTTGAGATTGTTCAGATAGGCGCCTGGATCCTCCGGCACGCGCGCGAGCAGCCGGCCGCTCGCGACCAGGAAATCATAGGGCGAGCGCATCTTGGTCAGCGGCGCCTTCCACGCCTCGTCGGAATCGACCAGCGCCGCAGCAAGCGCCTTGAGGTCGCCGTCGGACTTGACGAAGATTTCGCGCAGCCGCGCCACCAATCCCGGCGGCGGATCGTCGGCGACGAAATGGCGGACGAACTTGGTGGCGATGAAATTCGCGGTCGACGGATGGCGCGCGATGTCAGCGAGCGCGGCTTCGCCTTGCGCGAGGCCCGTCGCCTCGTAGCTCTTGCCGAGCAACATCTGCGCGCCGGGCTGGTGCGCGTTCGTGTTGAACACGAAGGAGCCGGGTGTGCCGAGCTGCCCCTGTCGTCCGGCGAAGGTCCAGCCGGTAATGATCCGCGCGAGCGAGGTGACGTCCTCCTGCGTGTAGCCGCCACCGACGCCGAGCGTGTGCAGCTCCATGATCTCGCGCGCGAGATTTTCGTTCAGGCCGCGCTTGCGGTTCTGGCCTGCGCGCGAATCCGGGCCGAGCGATTGCTGGTTGTCGAGGAAGAACAGCATCGCCGGATGCTGCTCGACCGCTTTCAGCATGTCGGCGAAGCGCCCGAGCACATGCGGCCTGATCGCCTCGCGCTCGAACGCGCCGGCCCAGATCCGCGCCAGCTCGCCCTTCGTCGCGGAAATGCAGAAATGGTTGGACCAGAACGCGACGAGACGCTCGGTGAAGCCGCAGGTGGCCAGCGTCGCGCGCTGCAGGCGCGCCAGCGCTTCGCTGCGGAAGGTCTTCTGAATCACGTTGAGCGGCTGCGGTGCCGGCTTTGCCGCCGGCGGTGCAGCCGCATTGGGCTGCATCGCGTCCGGCTTTGCCGCATTGTCCGCCGGCTTGGCCTCCGTCATCTGGCCGGCGACTTCCGTTGCTGCCGCATTCAGCGAGAGATTGCGGCGGAGCCCGGGCTTCGGTTCACTCGGCGCAGGCGGCTGCGTCTCGGCGGGCGCGGCGGCCTTCGCCGCTTCGCGCGCCTGCCTGACCTGATCCTGATAGGCGAAGACGGCCTGCCCGAGTTGCTGGGTCGATTGCAGACCGGGCGCCTCCAGCAGCACCCCGCTCGCACGGACCAGCTCTGCCTTCACGAAACCGCGAGGATCGGAGGCTGCGTTGATGAGATCGCCCGAGGCGCCGCCGCGGGCGCCGAAGCCAAAACGGTTGAGCGCGACGAGCGCGGCTTGCGAATCGCGGGCCATCGATTTGTCCTTCGCGTGTCGGGAGCCGCTTTCGGAGTCCGCGCGCGACGCCTAATATACCGCAGCGACCGATGAACCCGACATGAAAATCACGGCGAAGCTTCGACGTAAATCATGACAAATCCGAAAGAATCCGCATCGCCGGAACCGCGCCGCCTCGCCTGCGCGCGCTGCGGCACCGAGTTCGGCTGCGACCTCTCGGGCACCTGCTGGTGCGCGGAGGAAACCGCGAAGCTGCCGATGCCGGTCGAGGGCGAAGACTGCCTGTGCCGGGAGTGCTTGCGCAAGGCGGCGGAAGCGGCGAGCGCTACCCGTTAGGCGCGGGAGAGCCGCCACACCCTCAATGTCGTCCCCGCGAACGCGGGGATCCATACCCCCAGGGAAAAGTTTGGTGAAGACTCGTCGTGCGGTACTTCGACCATCCGCGCTCGATAGATCACGCGGTATGGATCCCCGCGTTCGCGGGGACGACATCGGAGAGAGTGTGCCTTACACCTCATGCCCCGGCGATTTCCGCGCCATGCCGTCGAACGCATCGAGCAGCTTTTCGCGCCAGGCATAAATGGGATCATCCGTCTCGAGCAGCTTGAACGGGCTCACCACGCGCGCCCACTGGAAGCCGCCGAACACGATGTAGTCGGCGTAGTTCGGCGTCTCGCCGCCGATGAAGGGCTGCTTCTTCAATGTCTGGCGCATCACCTCGAGCGACTTGCGGAAGGCGACCACGCCGGTGTCGCGACTTGCCATGACCTCTTCCAAGCTCTTGCCGCCGAAGCGCGCCTCGCGCGACTTGCGGAAATAGGCGGCATCGATCTCGGCGAGATTTTTCGGGATGTCGGCAACGATCAGCGGAAAGATGCCGCCGACCACGGCGATGTCGCCGAAGGCGTTGATCATGCGCGCCATGGCGCGGCCGCCCTCGCCGCCGAACAGCGACGGACGGTCCGGGAAATTGTCCTCGAGATAGGTCGCGATCGTCCAGGAGTCGACGACCGGTCTGTCATCGTGCAGCAGCACCGGAACCTTCTCCGACCCGTGCGGCGCAAGCGCGCTCTTCTCGGTGAAGCGCCACGGCAGCGATTCCGCCGCGAGGCCCTTGTGCGCCAGCGCCATCCGCGTGCGCCAGCAATACGGGCTGAAGGGACGCGAGGCGTCGGTGCCGACGAGTTCGTAGAGTTTGAGTGACAAAGGCGCCTCCACTGGCTCCGTCATTGCGAGGAGCCCTTTGCGACGAAGCAATCCAGCCTGCCGCGCGGCGACATTCTGGATTGCTTCGCTGACGCTCGCAATGACGATGTGGCGAGAGTTAGCGCCCGTTGTTTCGCAGCAATTTCTCGCCGCCCTCGGTGACCGCGATCACCAGCCCGAGACCGGGCAGCGTCTCGCGCGCGACGTAGCCGCGCTCGGCGGCATCTTCCCAGATGGTGAGGCGCGGGCACGAGGTCTTCCAGGTCGCGATCACTTCGGCATAGGCGCGCGGCTCGCGCGCGACCCATTCGACGAAGTCCAGCACCAGGGGATCGGCAGTCTCGTTCATTGCAAACCTCCCTTGTCGAAGGCGGCCAGCACTGGCGTGCGAACCATGAGCCAGCCGCCATAGGCGATGTAGTAGCAGGCAATCGTGGTGATCAGCTTGTTCGACCAGGCCACGAATTGCTGGTCGGTCATGGCTTCGAGGATGCGCCGCGCCAGCGTGGTGCCGAGCATCGAGGCAAGGATGGCGACGCCGGCGAGCACGGGATCGAGGCTCGCCGCCTGGTCGATGATGCCGCCGAAATAGACCAGCTTGGTGAAATGGCTGACGAGCTGGCACATCGCCTTGGTCGCGACCTTCTCGCGCCGGCCGAAATCGCCGCCGAGGAAGAACGTGTCGAGCAGCGGCCCCGACACGCCGGTCATCAGCATCAAGCCCATGCAGATCGTGCCATAGACGGTGCCCTGCCAGAGGCGGTCCGGATCCGGCTTGATGTTGGCGGGCAACAGCCGCGCCATGAACGGTGTAACGCCGAGCAGCAGCAGCGCCAACGGCTTATCAGGCACGTAGCGGGTGAGCGACCAGGCCGCCAGCGCGACAGCAGCGCCGACCATGTAGTTCGCGACCGGCCGCCAGCGGATATGCGCGCGCCACAGGAAGGCGCGCCAGCCGTTCGAGGCCATTTGCGTGATCGCATGCAACACCATCGCGGTCGGCAGCGGCATCAGCGCCAGCAGCACGCCGATCAGGATCAGCCCGCCCGCCATGCCGAACAGCCCCGACAGGAATGCGGTGGCGACCATCAGCAATCCGAGGGCAGCGATCATGATGGGCGTCACGTGGGGAATCTCCGGTGGTGGCTCATCGTAAGGGACGCAGACTGCTTCACTCCCCCGCCCCGCTTGCGGGGAGAGGGTGGGGTGAGGGGGAGCCTCCGCGGGGACGGCGAGAGTGTGACTCGTGGAGAGCCTCCTTCATCCGGAATCCAAGCGTTGCTTGGATTCCGGCCTCTCCCCGCGCGCGGGGAGAGGCGAAGAAGCCGCGGCGCTCTCGACAAATCACTCCGAAACTACGCTGCAAAATCTGCCTCGCTTGCTCCTTCCGCGCAAACTGAGTTATCTTGGCCTGGCATCAGCTTTCCTGAGGGTTGGGCCTTTGCGGCGTCTGCTGTTTCTCAACGGCATCAAGGCATTCGAGGCGGCGGCGCGGACCGGCAGCTTTGCTGCGGCCGGGCTCGAGCTGAGCGTGTCTGCGGCCGCCGTCAGCCGCATGGTGCATCTCCTGGAAGAGCGGCTCGGCGTCGCGCTGTTCGAGCGCAAGGCCAATCGCCTGGTGCTGACGCAGCCCGGCCGCGCCTATCAGGGCGGCCTGACGCCGATCTTCGATGCGCTGGCCAGCCTCACCGCGCAGGTGACGGCGCCGGCAAGCGTCCGCGTGCTCACGATCGGCGTCGGCCACACCTTTGCGATGCGCTGGCTGATCCCGCGCCTGTCGGAGTTTCGCAGCGAAGAGCCCGACATCGAGGTGCGCTTTACCACCGGCGGCGCGTCGGTACCGTTCGGCGAGGATTGGAGCTGCGGCATCAAGCTCGGCACCGGCGACTGGCCTGGCCTGGTCGCCGAGCCCCTGTTCGCCGGCGATCTCACGCCCGTCTGCGTGCCCCGTCTTGCGAGCGGCCTGAAGCGGCCGGCCGACCTGAAGGGACCGAGCCTGATCCGCGTCGAACATTCGCCGGAGGACTGGCCGATCTGGCTGAAAGCCGCGAACCTTACCCGCATCAATCCGCGCGGGCCGGAGTTCCAGTTCTACGGTCAGGCACTGCAGGCCGCCGCCGACGGGCTCGGCATCGCCATGGGCATCCGCCCCTATATCGACGACGATCTTGCCGCCGGCCGGCTGGTCGCCCCGTTCGACCTCTCGGTGCCCAAGGGCATGCGCTGGTACCTGCTCTATCGCAGCTTTCAAACCGAGCACCGCGACTTTGCCGCGTTCCGCCGCTGGATCATGCGCGCGGCCTCGGAACCCGCCGCCCGCCCCGTCAAGCGGACGGGCCGTGTCGCCGTGCGGAACTGACGCCGGAGGCAAAAAAGCCTGCCGCTTGTGAACGACTTCACATTCCGGAATCCGCAAACGTGGTCCCCTGACCCTCCGAAAAGAAACGTGGGACCGACAAGAATGACGACCCTTTACGACGGCTTTGACATTGAATCCTTCGAGGCTGGCAAAGGCCTCTGGCACGCCCGCATCCGCCGCGCCGATCTCAGCCCCGTCGCCATCGACGGCGTGCTGTTTCCGGCGATGGAAGTCGGCTTCGCCTGGCCCGATCAGAACGCCGCGATCGCCGACGCCAAGCACCACATCGACCGCTTCCGCCGCCGGGCCGACAGCGACGACGAATAAGCGAGCCGGACGGCAAGCGAACCACGGGCAGCGCAGCGTCAAAGGGGGGAACCGGGTCATGTCAGTCATCGAAATCGAAGACACGCCGCGGCCGAGAATCTACGCCCGCAATGTGCTGTCCAACTGCCCGGAATGCCACGGCGATCTTTCGGTGCTCCGCGTGATCGGCGGCCGCGCGGGGTGCGAGTATTGGACCATGCGCTGCACCGATTGCGGCGGCATCCATCTCGATGTTCTCAAGCCATATCAGGCGGGTGACGACGACGGGCCGGCGGCGTGAGGCCGACCCTGCTGCCAACCTGCTGTCAGCAGGCTGCATGAGGACGGTCATTCGCCCTTTATCGGGAGACGGACTCGTCCCATATTCGGCTCATGGCGAAGAAACCTGCATCCTCCGAAAAATCCGGCAAATCCCCCAAGACCAAGGCCCCTAACTCGAAGGCACATCGCCCCGATGTGCAGCCGATCGGGCCGGCGCTGGCCGAGCTGCTCAATCCCGCGATCAATCGCGGCGACGCCGGACTTGGCTCGGGCACCGGGCTGCAGCCGCCGCCGGACAATTCGCGCGACCGCCGCTCCGGCGGCGAAGCCGCGGCGCATCGCGCGCGGGCCTCGACGCCGAAGGAGTTTCCGCAGGACAGTGCGCGGCCGATGCCGCTGCGGCTCAACCCGCAGCCGGCGGGCGCCCGGCAATCAAGCGAAATTGGCGGACTGGAAGAAGCGCCGCAGGCCAATTACGGAACCGCGGCCACGATCCCGACGCTCGATCCGGAACTGGCGCGGCAGCTCGGCCTGCCCACCGAGGAGGACGATGCCGAGGCGCTGGCACGTCCGCCGCGCAGCAAGATGGAGGCGCTCGGCGTCAAGGCGACCGCGGATGCGCTGGAGGCGCTGATCCGCGAGGGCCGGCCGGAGTTCCGCAAGAACGACGGCTCCACCAAGGTGTGGACGCCGCACCGGCCGCCTCGGCCGGAAAAGTCCGAAGGCGGCGTGCGCTTCGAGATCAAATCGGAATATCAGCCCAAGGGCGACCAGCCGACCGCGATCGCCGAGCTGGTCGAAGGCGTCCAGCGCAACGACCGCACCCAAGTGCTGCTCGGCGTCACCGGCTCGGGCAAGACCTACACGATGGCGCAGGTCATCGAGAAGACGCAGCGCCCCGCGCTGATCCTGGCGCCGAACAAGACGCTCGCCGCCCAGCTCTATGGCGAGTTCAAGAATTTCTTCCCCGACAACGCCGTCGAGTATTTCGTCTCCTATTACGACTACTACCAGCCGGAAGCCTACGTCCCGCGCACCGACACCTATATCGAGAAGGACTCCTCGATCAACGAGCAGATCGACCGCATGCGCCACTCGGCGACGCGCGCGCTGCTCGAACGCGACGACGTCATCATCGTCGCCTCGGTGTCGTGCATCTACGGTATCGGCTCGGTCGAGACCTACACCGCGATGACCTTCGCACTGAAGAAGGGCGAGCGCATCGACCAGCGCCAGCTCATCGCCGACCTCGTCGCGCTCCAGTACAAGCGCACCCAGGCCGATTTCACCCGCGGCACGTTTCGCGTGCGCGGCGACGTCATCGACATTTTCCCGGCGCACTATGAAGACCGTGCCTGGCGCGTGAATTTGTTCGGCGACACCATCGAGAACATCGAGGAGTTCGATCCGCTCACCGGCCACAAGCAGGACGAGCTCGAGTTCATCAAGATGTACGCCAACTCCCACTATGTGACGCCGCGCCCGACGCTGGTGCAGGCGATCAAGTCGATCAAGTTCGAATTGAAGCAGCGGCTCGACCAGTTGCACGACCAGGGGCGCCTCTTGGAAGCGCAGCGGCTGGAGCAGCGCACCACCTTCGATCTCGAGATGATGGAGGCGACGGGCAGTTGCGCCGGCATCGAGAACTATTCGCGCTATCTCACGGGACGCCGCCCCGGCGAGCCGCCGCCGACGCTGTTCGAATACGTCCCCGACAACGCCCTGATCTTCGCCGACGAAAGCCACGTCACCATCCCGCAGATCGGCGCCATGTTCCGCGGCGACTTCCGCCGCAAGGCGACGCTGGCCGAATACGGCTTCCGCCTGCCCTCCTGCATGGACAACCGACCCTTGCGCTTCGAGGAATGGGACATGATGCGGCCGCAGACGGTTGCGGTGTCGGCGACGCCGAGCGGCTGGGAGCTGAACGAGAGCGGCGGCGTGTTCGTCGAGCAGGTCATTCGTCCCACTGGCCTGATCGATCCTCCCGTTGATATTCGCCCCGCCCGCACCCAGGTCGACGATCTCGTCGGCGAGGTCCGCGCCACCGCGCAGGCCGGCTACCGCTCGTTGATCACGGTGCTGACGAAACGCATGGCGGAGGACCTCACCGAATATCTGCACGAGCAGGGCATTCGCGTCCGCTACATGCACTCGGATATCGACACCATCGAGCGCATCGAGATCATCCGCGACCTCCGCCTCGGTGCCTTCGACGCGCTGGTCGGCATCAACCTCTTGCGCGAAGGCCTCGACATTCCCGAATGCGCGCTGGTCGCGATCCTCGACGCCGACAAGGAAGGCTTTTTGCGCAGCGAGACCTCGCTGATCCAGACCATCGGCCGCGCCGCGCGCAACGTCGACGGCAAGGTGATCCTCTACGCCGACCAGATGACGGGATCGATGGAGCGCGCCATCGCCGAGACCAACCGCCGCCGCGAAAAGCAGGTCGAGTACAACACCGCCAACGGCATCACGCCGGAGAGCGTGAAGAAGCAGATCGGCGACATCCTCAACTCCGTCTACGAGCGCGACCACGTGCTGATCGAGGTCGGCGGCCACGACATGACCGACGACGTCATCTCGATCGGCCACAACTTCGAAGCCGTGCTCGGCGATCTGGAAACGCGGATGCGCGAGGCCGCAGCCGATCTGAACTTCGAGGAAGCCGCGCGCCTGCGCGACGAGGTCAAGCGCCTGCGCGCCACCGAGCTCGCCGTGGTCGATGATCCCACCGCCAAACAGCGCACCGTGCAGGGCAAGGCCGGCGCCTATGCCGGCAGCAAGAAGTACGGCGACGCCGCCAACCTGCCCGTCAGCGCCATGAAGAAGAAGACCGTGGGCTCCGCGCTGAAAGCCAGCGGCGGCGGAGGCGGCTCGAAGGTCCATAAGCCGCATCTCGACGAGATGCACGGCCCGGAATCGCTGCCGTACCGCGAGAACCAGACCCTGCCGTCAAAGCCGTTCGGAAGTACGAGCCGGATCATCCAGCCGACGGATTCAAGGCAGTCGGGTCCGGAGTTCGGGCCGGCACCGAAGTCGACGGGGGGACAGCCGGGAAGACGAGGTGGGTGGAAGAAGAGGTAGGGACGCTCTCGCTTCTCATTGCCGTTCGTGGTTATGGATTCTCAGATGCGCAATTGCGCATCATAGCTCGCCGCTCTGCGGCCCCCGGAATGACGCCGGAGACCGCCCTCACCCCACACTCGCCGTCACCACCGCCATCACCGACAGCAGCAGCACGATGGTCACGAGCTGGAGCGAGGCGACCGGCTGGGTGCGCCAGGCCGTGATCTTGTCGGACAGCGACAGATGGGCCTCGAAGAACTTTGGCTCGTAGATGGTCTTGAACAGGTGCGGGAAGCTCGGGCCGAGGGTCACGGCGAGCATGGCGTGGGCGAGCGAGGCGATGGCGACGAAGACGGCGACGCCGGGGTCGCCGACGAGATCGTGGTTGCCAACGAGCTTGAGCAGGAAGGCGGCGGCGGCGAAGGTCGGGAAGCTCTGCAGGATCGTGGTCAGCGCGAGGCCTTCGAGCGCGTTGTGCAGGCGGGACTTTCTGACGGTGGCGAGGGCGGCCATGGCACGTCTCCCTGATGACATGGGGATGACGTTAGGCGCATCGGCAGCGGGTGATGTGAGATGGATCACGCGTTGCTTCGCCTCTCCCCGCAAGCGGGGCGAGGGGGCGGACCGCCGACGCGGCAGCGGGCTTCCGTTTGCCGAACCGTCGGACGGTTAAAGCTTCCCCTGCCCGTTCACCTGACCCTGCTGCTGCCGCTGCTTCTCCTGTTCCTTGGCGTGGTGCCTGCCGTAGAGGCAGCCGGCGGCGGCGCCCAGCACGCCGTGATGGCCGGCATAGTGGCCGGCAACGCCGCCGACGACGGCGCCCTTGATGCAGCCCTTGGCGTTGGCGGCGGAGGTCGCGCCGCACATGAGCAGCACGGCAGCGATGGCGAAGAGTGATTTCATGGATCGTGTCTCCGGAGGCATTGTCGGCGTCCCAACGAGCGCGAGCACATCGCGGTTCCATGCGGCTGCGCCGCGGTGACCTTGCGCATTGCGCCATCTGCGTTGCGTGTCATGCAGCTGAATGCACAAGAATTCGTGCAGCCTTGCCGCAATTCAACTCGCAATTGGCACGCCATGAACCTGGCATTGCGCTCGAGCGTCATATCGTCTGCAACATCCCTGTGATTTTGCGGATTGCCGGTGCAGGAGACCGCGCGTTAGCGTTGCAGGGCGCCACACGGCCAATGAGGACGGGCGGAATGACTGTCGAGAAGCTCAATCGCCAGCGCGTGCTGCATCTGCTCGACGCCTTCGCGCGCGGCGACATCGAGGCCGCGCTGGCGTGCTGCACCGATGACGTCGACTTCCTCACCCATGCGCCGATCGACGTGCTGCCGCACATGGTGCCGCGCCACGGCAAGGCCGAGCTGCGCGAGCTGTGGCAGACGGTCTGGTCGCGCTATTCGGAGATCCGCTACAAGGCACCGCACATCCTGGCCGAGGGCGAGGCGGTCGCGACCTACATGCAGGCCTATTTCAGGAAGCGCAGCAACGACCGCATCGTGCAGTTCGACATGGCCGTGTTCTACACCTTCCGCGGCGGGCTGGTGGCGGAGATCCGCGAGATCATCGATTCCTACGATCTGGTGCAGCAGGTGCTGGAGCGCGAGATCGGGCCGCTGATCACGGGTGCACGGGTGGACTGAGCCTGCTCCCTCCCCTGGAACCGAGCCGCCAGGACCCGGAAGATTACGGGGTTTTATTGCAGATCTCACATATCGCCATCAATTGTGCATTGCGAAAACGTGAATTGCGTTTTGGCCGAAATCGGGTATTTTATTCGTATACAAATGAGTTGAGCCCCACCGCCTGACTGCGCTGGGGTCGTTTTCCGTTTTTCTTTCGCAAAGCCAGCTTCAGGACTGCCCAAAATGACAGAGCACAGCCTCTGGCGTTTCTCGCGCGCGTTGCACCGCGCGATCAACGACCGGCATTTCGAGGACATCGAGGCCCTGATCGACGAGGATGTCGAATGGGCGCTCTACGGCCCGATCGACATGTTTCCGTTCCTCGGCGCGCGCCAGGGCAAGGACGCCGTGCTCGACGTCATCCGCCAGCTCGCCGACAATTTCCAGGTCCGCCGCTTCGACCGCGAGAGCATCATGCTGGGCGTCGATTCCGCCGCCTCGATGATGCGCTATTCGCTGACGGCACTGGACTCCAACAAGCCGATCAGCTTGCGGGTCGCGCAGTTCGCCCAGTTCAGGGCGGGCAAGCTCACCAGCATGCGCGTCCTGATTGACACCTTCGACCTGGTCGAGCAGGCACTCGGCCGCGCCATTCATCTGCCGAAGATGACCAGCGTCGGCTGAGGGGGACGCCAACGGGCCCCGCTGTTCGGGACCGACGACAATGCCTGACGCGACGTCCTGGCCGCCAGCCCCGCCGGATGCCGTCGCATCGAGAGCTCGTCGTCGGGCGCGCGCCTTTCGCGCGGCCCGTTGGTTCGCGTCCCCACGCGAGTTGCCACAATTTCGCAACGATAAATCCGCATTGATGCAAGCAGACCGAATGGCGCATGGTCATCACCAAGGACCGCCTTATATTGGCGGACAACATGCGCTGGGGTTTGCGGGCAGGACGATGGAATTCTCGACAGGTTTCGGCTGGACCAGGCTGCCGGTGCTGGCGGCCGCGTTCATCTTGGGCTCAGTGCTGACGGTTTCGGCGCAGATCCTTCCGCCCTTCTCCCCACCCGCGGCAGCGCCAGACGAGGCCGAGACCGAGACGGCAGAGACCCCCGACGTCAACGACCCCGACGTGCTCAAAGGCATCGACGTCGACAAGCTCGACTGGAGCCAGCTCGCGGTCGATGCCGGCACCGGCATTGACCCGATCGCCGCCAAGAAGCGCGCCAAGGCCGCCGCCAAGGACGGCCTGGACTGGTCGTCGAACGCCAATGCGAACGGCTCCTCGGCGGTGACGGCGAAGCAATCCGTGTTCTCGTTCTGGGATACGCGGATCGGCGCCGACATGACGGTGACGAGCGAGCCGCGGACGATGTCCGAGCTGCTGGCGCAAAAGGCCACCAATGGCGGCAACCTGCCGCAATCCTCCGGCAGCGCCTGGGCGACGGCAACCGCGCCCGGCGCTGGAGTGATCTGGGACAAGACCGCGGTGGAAGCCCGCGTCGATCCCGGCTCGGAACAGAGCAAGCTCGGGGCCTCGCTGACCAAATCGATGCCGCTGTCCAGCGATACCTCGCTGACGCTGCAGAACGGCTACAGCGTCAACCAGCAGGGCACGAGTGCGGTCCCAGGCATCGGCGGCCACATCACCCGCAATTACGAGACCGACCAGTCGGCCAAGGTGACCCTCACCGACACCGGCACCAGCATCACCGCCGGCCAGTCGCTGTCGACCACCGACGATAAATGGCTGCGCAAGGTCGGCGCCGAGCAGAAGCTGTTCGACAATGTCACCGTCTCCGGCTCGGTCGGCGAGACCTCGCAAGGCGCGATCAACAAGAGCCTGACGGCGGGTTTCAAGAAGAGCTGGTAGGCCGAGCCTCCACTCTTTCTCCTCGTCCTGAGGGCGCTCCGAAGGAGCGCGTCTCGAAGGATCGAGGCCCTGCATGGTTCGAGACGCGCTTCGCGCTCCTCACCAGGAGGAGCTGGAACGGTGGCCGCCGCAGCGACGTTCACACTCTCCTAACCATACGCCACGGCAAAACCCCCGAATGGTCCGCCCTTGCCGCATCTCGGCCCATTTGCGGCCAAATTCCGGCGCCCTGATGCGGGCTGCCTCACAGACGTCGTCGTGCGGGGGACACTCGCGCTGCGCTCAACGCGAACAGGGGAATAACGATGAACGCCATGCGTCCGGAAAAGACCGAAACCGCCGAGACCGAGACGGTCGACACCAACCTCGCTGCAGTCACGGAAGTCGAAGCCGGCATCCGCGACTTCGTCCGCAACGACATTGCCTATCTGCGCCGTCCGGCGGCGGCGACCACCGACGCGCCCCCGCTCGATCCGAGCGCGGACGCCACCGTCACCAACGTCAACTCGCTGATCCAGCGCGTCGCCGGCACCTCGCTCGCCGAGATCGAGAATCTGATCTCGGAGCTCGAGAGCCTGCGTGACCTGCTGCATGCCGAGGGCCAGCGCGTCCAGCGCGAGATCTCCGGCTACGCCCAGCTCAGCCAGGCCGCGATGAAGTCGACCCGGATGATCGCCGACAACGTCGCGCAGTGGAAGCGCGCCGCCGACGGCCTGCGCAACAGCTAAGCACTGACATCACGCATCACCGGCTGCCGCGTTCCGCAAGGAGCGCGGCAGTTTTGATTCGGGATGTCGCCCCGGCGTAGCGGGTCCGGACGCTATCTCGTCAAAACAGGTGTCATCACCCGCGAAAGCGGGTGATCCAGTATTCCAGAGACGCCAGTGATTGAACCGAGACGCCGCGGCGTACTGGATGCCCCGGTCAAGCCGGGGCATGACGGCGGTGGGTGTGGCTGCGAAAAAGGTCGCGTAAGACGGTGGACGCACGTTCACACCGTCACCGTAGCCATGCGGCGCGCTATTGAACCCGCCGCGCCTTCCCGACGACCAATGCCAAGCGCCCGCTTCTCTTGCGGCCGGGCCGGGGGACATCTCATGGAAAGCATTCGGCCCGACAACACGGACCCGATATCGCTGCGGCCCGCGCCCAGTCAGCTCGGCACGATCATGCTGCGGTTCGTCGGACTGCTGGTGGTTGCGATCGCGGTGCTGGCGTTCGTCTATAGCCGCTGAGGGGGCCGCTTTCCGGCCCCGAGAGCTTAACAGATTCTTACCGGCTCGCGTCGACGGCCGAGGCTTCCAGGGTGTAGGCGCCATCGGCATAGCCCTTCACCACCATGCCGGCGACCAGCATCACGGCCAGCGTCGCGGTAGCGAAGATAAATCCAACAAACTTGAGTGCGCCGCGATCAGCCATGGTCCTCGTCCCCTGTCTCTGCCCAATTCGTTTCAATTAGACAGCGACAGGTTCATAATTAGTTAGCAACTCACTGGTTCCACCAAACTGCTTCGCGGTAACCATGTTGCGCAGGCTTATGGCAGCCGCCCGGAATCGCGTCCATAGCGCGCGGGCAACACTTGCGCACTCATTTGCCCGTTCATCTTGGAACAGATCTAACCGCTCTTCCGCATCGGCACGAAAGCGCTGGCGGTGATGGAATAGACGTCCTCGCCGCGCTGGTTGGTGCCGGTGGTGCGGGCGGTCAGGATGCCCCAGCCGGGGCGCGAGGCCGAGGTGCGCTTGTCGGTGACGACGTTGACGTAAGCGACGGTATCGCCGGCAAGCACCGGCCTGATCCAGCGCAGGTCGCGAAAGCCCGGCGAAGGCCCCCACACCGCAACCTCCTCGCCGCGCGCTACGGCCTCGCGCGCCAGACGCTGGCCGTCAGCGACAAGCAGGCTCATGCAGGCCGAGCCGACATGCCAGCCCGAGGCGGCAAGCCCGCCGAACAGCGAGTTCTTGCCCTCCTCCTCGTCGAGGTGAAAGCGCTGCGGGTCGAACTTGGCGGCGAACGTCTTGATGGAATCCGCCGTGAACGTATAGCTGCCGATCTCGCGGCGCTGGCCGATCGCGATGTCGTCGAAGAACCGCATCAGACCGCTCCCTCGCGCCGCTTGATCAGGATCGGCGAGGTCATCTCGGCGAGGGTCTGCCCCGCCGCGTTGCGCACGCTGCACTTGAACTTGACGATGCCGAGCCCGGGGCGGCTCCTGGACGTGCGCGCCTCCAGCACGTCGACGTCGAGCATGAGGTCGTCGCCCGGCCTGAGCGGCGAGAGCCAGCGCACCTCGTCGACGCCGGGAGACCCCAGCGACGCGGCGCGGGTAATGAAGCCGTCGGCCATCATCCGCATCATCAGCGAGCAGAGGTGCCAGCCCGAGCCGGACAGGCCGCGCAGCATGCTCTTGGCTGCGGCCTCCTCGTCCAGATGCATCGGCTGCGGATCGAACTCGGCCGCGAAGGCCAGAATCTCGTCGCGGGTGACGTGTCGCGGGCCGAATGTTCCGAACCGGCCGGGCGGGAAATCTTCGAAGGTCAGGGTCATCTTGGGATTGGCTAGCGGAAATGACAGATTGTGGCCGCACTTTGCGGCAATCTCAACCCGCCGGCCCGCATGGCTCGTGCTACATACGGGGTGGCGGCGTTGGTCTTGAGTCGGATCAACCGAGGGCCAAGATCCATTTACCAAGGCCCGATGCCCTGGGGAGAGCAATGTTTTCATTCAGCGATCTGTTTCAGTGGGACCGCTTCATCACGCCGACGATCATCAAGACCTTCTACTGGCTGGTGATCGCGCTGATCTGCCTGTTCGGCCTCTCCGGCATCTTCTCCGGCCTGGCTGCGATGGCGATCAGTCCGTTCGGCGGCTTCCTGGTGCTGCTGTCGTCGATCGCGAGCGTCGTCGTCGGAATCGTGTTCTCGCGCATCGCCGCGGAGCTGATCCTGATCGTCTTCCGCATCAACGAGCATCTCGGCGCCATCCGCGACCAGGGCAGCGGGATGCGGTGAGCGTCACGCACAGGTGCCGTAGGGTGGGCAAAGGCGCAAAGCGCCGTGCCCACGATCATTCCGCGAGATGAGAGAGATGGTGGGCACGCTTCGCTTTGCCCACCCTACAGCACCGATGTTGGTGTTTTACGTATTAAACCTGAAATGCATCACGTCGCCGTCGGCGACGACATATTCCTTGCCTTCGAGGCGGAGCTTGCCGGCATCGCGGGCGCCGGCTTCGCCGCCGAGCCCGACGTAGTCCTCATACGCAATCGTCTCGGCGCGGATGAAACCCTTCTCGAAATCGGTATGGATCACGCCCGCCGCGCCCGGCGCCTTGGTGCCGCGATAGATGGTCCAGGCGCGCGCTTCCTTCGGACCCACCGTGAAATAGGTGATGAGGTCGAGCAGCGTGTAGCCGGCGCGGATCAGGCGATCGAGGCCGGCCTCTTCGAGACCCAGCGTCTCCAGGAAGTCGGCGCGTTCCTCGCGCGAAATGGTCGCGATCTCGGATTCGATCTTGGCGGAGATGACGACGGCGACCGCGCCTTCCTTGGCGGCCTGCTCCTGCACCGCCTGGGAGAACGAATTGCCCGTTGCGGCCGAGCCTTCCTCGACGTTGCAGACATAGAGCACGGGCTTGGACGACAGCAGGCCGAGCATGCCGAAGGCGCGCTCCTCCTCCGCCTTGCGCTCGACGAGGCGCGCGGGCTTGCCTTCACGCAGCAGCACCAGGGTGCGGTTGACGAGGTCGAGCTGCTCCTTGGCGTCCTTGTCGTTGCCCTTGGCCTTCTTGGTGAGGTTGTCGACGCGCTTCTCGAGGCTGTCGAGATCGGCGAGCATCAGCTCGGTCTCGATGGTTTCGATGTCGGCAAGCGGGGCGATCTTGCCCTCGACATGGGTGATGTCGGAATCTTCAAAGCAGCGCACGACATGCGCGATCGCATCGACCTCGCGGATGTTGGCGAGGAACTGGTTGCCGAGGCCTTCACCCTTGGAGGCGCCGCGGACGAGGCCAGCGATGTCGACGAAGGTCAGCCGGGTCGGGATGATCTGGCCGGACTTGGCGATCGCCGCCAGCTTGTCGAGCCTGGGATCGGGCACGGCGACCTCGCCGACATTCGGCTCGATGGTGCAGAACGGATAGTTCGCGGCCTGCGCCGCGGCCGTCTCGGTCAGCGCGTTGAACAAGGTCGACTTGCCGACATTGGGCAATCCGACGATTCCGCATTTAAATCCCACGAGCGTTATTCCTTGCCGTTCTCGTCCTTGGTCAAAAATCCCTTCGCCTGCATGGCGAGATGCACCCTGTTGGCGAAGGTCGCATCCGTGCCCTTGGCGACCAGGCCTGCGTGCTCGGCCACCGCCTCGCACAGCGCCGACACCCAGTCGTTGTCGGCCTTGGCGAAGTCCGACAGCACATGGCCGTGCACCAGTTCCTTGACGCCGGGATGACCGATGCCGAGCCGGACCCGGCGATAGTCGTTGCCGATATGCGCCGAGATCGAGCGCAGGCCGTTATGGCCGGCGATGCCGCCGCCGATCTTCACCCGCACCTTGCCCGGCGGCAGCTCGAGCTCATCGTGAAACACGGTGACGTCGCCCATGGCGATCTTGAAGAAGCTTGCGGCTTCCTGCACGGCGCGGCCGGAATCGTTCATGTAGGTCGTGGGCTTGAGCAGGATCACGCGCTCAGTGCCGAGCGTGCCTTCCGAGGTCTCGCCCTGAAAACGACGGCGCCATGGTGCGAAACCATGACGCCGCGCGATCTCGTCGACGGCCATGAAGCCGATATTGTGCCGGTTACGTGCGTATTTTGCGCCGGGATTGCCGAGCCCAACAAAGAGTCGCATGACGCGGCGCGCCCCTCGCTCGGCGCGCGATCAGAGACCGCGCGCCAGCTTTGAGAGATTACTTCTTCTTGTCGCCGCCGGCGGGAGCCTTGGCAGCCGCGGCAGGAGCAGCAGCGGCCGGAGCCGCAGCGCCAGCCGCCGGAGCAGCCGCAGCAGCGCCAGGAGCTGCAGCCGCAGCGGCGGCCTTCTGCTCTTCGGCGTAGCCGGACGGCGGCACGATGGTGACGAGGGTTGCATCCTCGCGGGTCAGCGCCTTCACGCCGTTCGGCAACTTGACGTCGGACAGATGCAAGGAGTGACCGATTTCGAGCGAGCCGACATCGGCCTCGATGTACTGCGGAATGCTCTCGACGCCGCATTCGAGCTCGATCGCGTGGGCGACGATGTTGACGGTGCCGCCGCGCTTCACGCCCGGGGACGTTTCCGCCTTCACGACATGCAGCGGCACGCTGATGCGGATGGTGGCGCCTTCGCCGAGCCGCATGAAGTCGACATGGATCGGGAAGTCCTTGACCGGATCGAGGTGGTAGTCGCGCGGAATCACGCGGTGCTTCTTGCCCTCGAGATCGATGTCGACCAGCGTGGTCAGGAACCGGCCGGCGAGGATGCGCTGGCGCAGTTCGCGATCTTCGATCGAGATCGTGACGGGGGGCTGGTTGTTGCCATAGATCACTCCGGGCACTCGCCCGGCGCGACGCTCAGCCCGGGCGGCCCCCTTGCCGCTCTTCGGACGTGCGGTCGCCTTCAATTCCTTGACGGTCGTCGCCATGTCGTTAAGTCCTTGTTTTTGCAAAAGTTAATGGGCCGCAGCGCGGCCCATGGCATCGTTCGCAGCAAGCCTCCAGGGGTGCGGGGGCCACGAACTGGCGGGCTTTTACCCGGAAGATGCGGAAATGACAAGGAGAATGGGCGGCACCCTCCCCTGGAGGGGGAGGGTCGGCTCACATTGAGCGCAGCGAAATGTGAGACGGGGGTGGGGTGATCTCTCCCCACGGGCACTTTCGACGCGGAGAGACCGTCACCCCGCCCCGCTCGCGCTACGCGCGATCCACCCTCCAGGGGAGGGTAAGAAGGGCGCCTACCCGCCGAGCTTGGCCTCCAGCGCCGTGATGCGCGCCTTCAGCGCCTCGTTCTCCTCGCGGGCGAGGCGGGCCATGTCCTTGACCGCCTCGAACTCCTCGCGCTTGACCAGATCCATGTCGCGCAGAAATTTTTCGGCCTGGGTGCGCATCACCGTGTCGAACTCGCGCTTGACGCCCTGCGCGGCGCCGGCGGCATCGTTCATCAGGCGGCCGATCTCGTCGAAAAACCGGTTGTTGGTCTGGGTCATTTCGGCCTCCTGGCAGCTCCGATAAACTTTGCGCGAACGCTCCAAAACACAATGGCAATCCGATTAGGCCGGTTCAAGGCCCGATCGGCGGTATCCTTGTCATGCCCCGGTTTCCTTGCAATCGTATTCAACGTCCCTGCATAAGAAGAATCACAAGGCGCATGAGATGATCGACCAGCAGATCGCGATCCCCACCAGGGACGGCCACACCGCAACCTTCATCAGCCATCCCGAACGCGGCGGGCCTTTTCCGGTCATCCTGTTCTACATGGATGCGCCCGCGATCCGCGAAGAGCTGCGCGACATGGCGCGCCGGCTCGCGACCTCAGGCTATTACGTGATGCTGCCGAACCTCTATTACCGCTCCGGCGTGATGGAGCTCGGCGCGCTGCCGGCCGACCCGAACGCGCCGGAGCGCAAGCGCATGTTCCAGCTGATGGGCTCGCTCACCATCCCCATGATCATGGACGACACCAGAGCGCTGCTCGCCTATGCCGAGGGCCAGGCGGCCGCGAACACCAAGCTGGTCGGCACCGTCGGCTATTGCATGAGCGGCCGCTACGCCATCAACGCCGCCACGCATTTCCCCGACAGCGTCAAGGCGGCCGCCTCGATCTATGGCGTGCAGCTGGCAACGGATCAGGACGACAGCCCGCATCTGGCCGCGGCTAAGACCAAGGCCGAGCTCTATTTCGCCTGCGCCGAGACCGACGTCTACGCGCCGCCGGAGATTATCGAGAAGGTCAAAGAAGGCATGAACGGCGCCAAGGCCGAGGTCGAGATCTATCCCGGCACGCATCACGGCTTCGCCTTCCCCAAGCGCCCGGTCTATGACCGCGACGCCGCCGAGCGGCATTGGGAGCGCCTCTTGGCGCTCTATCGCCGCAATCTCGTCCAGAAATAGAAGGCGAGATGCAGCTTCTTCTCATCGACTTCCCCGCCTTCAAGCCGATCGCGCTGGAGATCGGGCCGTTCGCGATCCGCTGGTATGCGCTGGCCTATATCTGCGGCATCGTGTTCGGCTGGCTCTATGCGCGCTCGCTGCTGAAGAAGGAGCGCCTGTGGGGCGGCCCCGCGCCGATGTCGCTGCTGCAGATCGACGACTTCATCCTCTGGGTTACGCTCGGCATCATTCTCGGCGGCCGCACCGGCTACGTGCTGTTCTACAATCTGCCTTTCTTCATCGATCATCCCGCCGCGATCTTCCGGTTATGGGAGGGCGGCATGTCCTTCCATGGCGGCTTCCTCGGCTGCGTCGTCGCGGTGATGTTGTTCGCCTTTCGCAATGGCATCTCGATCCTGTCGCTCGGCGACATCACCACCGCGGTCGCGCCGGTCGGACTGCTGCTCGGGCGCATCGCCAACTTCATCAACGGCGAATTGTGGGGCCGCGCCACCGATGCGAGCCTGCCCTGGGCGATGATATTCCCCAGCGATCCCACGCAACTGCCGCGTCATCCGAGCCAGCTCTACGAGGCCGGCATGGAAGGCATCCTGCTGTTCACCGTGCTCGCGGTGATGATCCGGCTCGGCGCGCTGAAACGGCCGGGCATGATCCTCGGCGCCTTCATCCTGATCTACGGTCTGACCCGGATTGCCGGCGAGCACTTCCGCGAACCGGACGCGCAGCTCGGTTTCCTCTGGGGCGGATTAACCATGGGCATGCTGCTGTCGATCCCGATGCTTATCGTCGGCGGCATACTTATTGTATTGGCAGTCAGGCGCGGTGCGCCGAAGCCCGCAGGGGCCGTTCGTTAATTCATTTCGAGAAGATAGCCGTGACCGAACAGCCGCTACTCAACGAGATCAAGGCGCTGATCAAATCCTCAGGTCCCATGCCGGTCTGGCGGTACATGGAACTGTGCCTGATGCATCCGCGCCATGGCTATTACGTCTCGCGCGATCCGCTCGGGCGTGAGGGCGACTTCACAACCTCACCCGAAGTCAGCCAGATGTTCGGCGAGCTCTTGGGACTATGGACCGCCTCGGTGTGGAAGCAAATGGGCTCGCCGCAATTCCTGCGGTTGATTGAGCTCGGCCCCGGCCGCGGCACCATGATGGCGGACGCGCTACGCGCCCTTCGCGTGCTGCCGCCGCTCTACCAGGCGCTTCATGTCCACATGGTCGAGGTCAATCCCGTCTTGCGCGAGCGGCAGAATGCGACGCTGTCAGGCGTGCGCAACATCGCCTGGCACGACAGCATCGACGACGTGCCTGAGGGACCGAGCATCATCCTCGCCAACGAATATTTCGACGTGCTGCCGGTCCACCAGATGGTCCGCCACGAGAACGGCTGGCACGAGCGCGTGATCGAGATCGATCCCAACGGCAAGCTTCAATTCGGCGCGGCGTCCGAGCCGACGCCGCGCTTCGACGTGCTCCTGCCGCCGCTCGTGCGCGCCGCACCCGTCGGCGCCGTGTTCGAATGGCGCCCCGACGGCGAGATCATGAAGCTCGCCACGCGCGTGCGCGACCAGGACGGCGCGGCCCTGATCATCGATTATGGCCATTTGCGCAGCGACGCCGGCGACACCTTCCAGGCGATTGCGCGCCACACCTTCGCCGATCCCTTGAAGGCGCCGGGCCAAGCCGACGTCACCGCTCATGTCGACTTCCAGGCGCTGGCGCGCGCGGCCGAGGACGTCGGCGCGCGCGTGCACGGGCCGGTGACGCAAGGCGACTTCCTCAAGCGGATCGGCATCGACACAAGGGCCGCCGCCTTGATGCAGAAGGCAACGCCGGAGGTCGCCACCGACATTTCGATCGCCCTCAAGCGGCTGACGGACACCGGGCGCAGCGGCATGGGCTCGATGTTCAAGGTGCTCGGCATCTCCGAACCGCGGCTGACAGGCATTGCCGGCCTCAGCGATCTCGAACAGGCCGGAGAAGCCTCATGACGCTCGCTTCGTCGCTGCTGTCGGCCGTGCCCGGCCTGCGCCACTCGTTCTTCACCCGCGAAGGCGGCGTCTCCAGTGGTATCTACTCGGCGCTGAACGGCGGCCTCGGCTCCAACGACGATCAGACCCTTGTCGCGGAGAACCGCCGCCGCATGGCCGAGCATGTCGGCGTCGCGCCGGCACGCTTCCTCAGCCTGCACCAGATCCATTCACCCGACGTGCTCGTCGCAGAAGCACCGTGGCCGAACGGGCCGCGGCCGAAGGGCGATGCGCTGGTGACGAACACGCCCGGCATCGCGCTCGGCGTCTCCACTGCCGATTGCGGGCCGGTGCTGTTCGTCGATCCCAACGCGCGCGTGATCGGCGGCGCGCATGCGGGGTGGAAGGGCGCGCTGACGGGCGTGCTGGAAGCGACGATCGCGGCGATGGAAAAACTCGGCGCGACGCGCAGTGGCATCATCGCCGCGATCGGCCCCTTGATCCGCCAGGACAGCTACGAGGTCGGCAACGAGTTCGTCGCGCGCTTCATCGAGGCCGATGCGGACAACGCGATATTCTTCATACCCTCGGTGCGCCAGGGACACGCGATGTTCGATCTCGCCGGTTTCATTCGCAAGCGGCTGGACGCCGCCGGCATCCTGATGATCGACGATCTCGGCGTCGACACCTACGCCGACGAGCGCTTCTTCAGCTATCGCCGCTCGGTGCATCGCAAGGAGCCGGATTACGGCCGCCACGTTCACGCAATCGCGCTCGAAGCGTGAACACAGCGGCAACCCCGTCTCATTCCGGGGCGATGTCCCGTTGCGATGACAGTGGCCTGTGTCGCCTCCGCCCTAGACCTTAATCGATTTTAACGATATCGCTGCCCTCCATAATGAGGGACGCGTCATTCATCCTGGGCCGCGCGGGTTCGCGCGTGCTGGCGGTCGTGCTGCTCGCGGCAGCGACTGCGCTTGGCGGCTGCGCCGGCGGCGGTGGGGCCGCCAACTCCTATGCAATGGCGCCGACCGCCGGCTCCGGGGCAACGGTCGCCTTCGAATCGATCGACGGGCCGCCGCCGCAGGTGTTCGACCGCATGGTCGGCGTGCTCGACAGCGAATCCAAGCTGCGCAGCCTGTCCGTCATCTCCCGCGAGGGGACCGCCGCCTACCGCGTGCGCAGCTATCTCTCCGCCCAGGTGGTGCGCGGCAAGACGGTGATCGCCTGGGTCTGGGACGTCTACGACGCCAACCAGCAGCGGGCGCTGCGCCTCTCCGGCGAGGAACCGACCTCGGCCAAAGCCGGCCGCGATCCGTGGGCAGCAGCCGACGACCTCGTGCTGCGGAAGATCGCCCAGGCCGGATTCAGCGGACTTTCCAACATGATCAACGGAACGCCGGATACCCCGGGCACGGCTCCTGGCCTGCGGGGCCCGGCGGTGGCGAGCGTGATCCCGCAGGCCCCGGTGGCGGAGATGCCTGCCACGGCACTCGGCTATGCCGAACGATAACCCCCGCTAAACCACGGCCTCGAGTTGCGGCCAAGCCGTTGGCCCGACTCAGGATTTCGAAGGGAAAACGTAGCATCCCGGGTTGCCATTGCAGCCCCCGGCCTGATATTTCCTCGCCCGTTGTAACCGTGCTTCCAGTGGGATCTGAGATGTTGAACGTCGTATCCAGCAAAGCGCGGGAGGAAGCGTCTATGTCGGCCAAAAACGGCTCCATCAAGCTCGTCGCCGGCAACTCCAATCCGGCCCTCGCGCAGGCGATTGCGCAGGGCCTGGACCTGCCGCTGACCAAGGCGGTGGTGCGGCGCTTCGCCGACATGGAGATCTTCGTCGAGATCCAGGAGAACGTCCGCGGCTCGGATGCCTTCATCATCCAGTCGACCTCGTTCCCGGCGAACGACCATCTGATGGAGTTGCTGATCATCACCGACGCGCTGCGCCGCTCCTCGGCGCGCCGCATCACGGCGGTGCTGCCCTATTTCGGCTACGCCCGGCAGGACCGCAAGTCGGGCTCGCGCACGCCGATCTCGGCCAAGCTGGTCGCCAATTTGATCACGCAGGCCGGTGTCGATCGCGTCATGACGCTCGATCTGCACGCCGGCCAGATCCAGGGCTTCTTCGACATCCCGACCGACAATCTCTATGCCGCGCCACTGATGGTGCGCGACATCAAGGAGAGGTTCGACCTCTCCAAGACGATGGTGATCTCGCCCGACGTCGGCGGCGTGGCCCGCGCGCGCGGCCTTGCCAAGCGCATCAATACCCCGCTCGCGATCGTCGACAAGCGCCGCGAGAGGGCGGGCGAATCCGAGGTCATGAACGTGATCGGCGACGTCGCCGGCTACACCTGCATCCTGATCGACGACATCGTGGACTCCGGCGGCACGCTGGTGAACGCGGCCGACGCGCTGATCGCCAAGGGCGCCAAGGACGTCTACGCCTACATCACCCACGGCGTGCTCTCCGGCGGCGCGGCCGCCCGCATCGCGGGCTCGAGGCTGAAGGAGCTCGTGATCACCGACTCGATCCTGCCGACCGACGCGGTGACCAAGGCGCCGAACATCCGCACGCTGCCGATCGCCAGCCTGATCTCCGACGCGATCGCACGCACCGCCGCGGAAGAATCCGTGTCGAGCCTGTTCGACTAGTTTTTCCGATCCGAAAGTCTCGTAGGGTGGGCAAAGGCGCAAAGCGCCGGGCCCACCTTTTCTTTTGTGATGAAGGTGGTGGGCACGCTTTCGCTTTGCCCACCCTACGGCAGTCCGCCTACCCCACGATCCCCGCCGCGACCTGGCCGCGCAGGCGCTCCAGGCCGAGCAACGTCTCCGCACAGGCAGCCGCGACCTCGACGCCCTTGATCGCAAAATGCTTGCGGAAGAAGTCGTAGTGCACCTCGGTCTCGTGGAATTGCTGCGGCGTCAGCACCGCCGAGAACACGGGCACTTCGGTACGCAGCTGCACGTCCATCAAGGCCTTGATCACGGTGTCGGCGACGAACTCGTGGCGATAGATGCCGCCATCGACGACGAGGCCGGCCGCGACGATGGCGGTGTAGCGCCGCGTCTTGGCGAGGACCTGCGCGTGCAGCGGGATCTCGAACGAGCCCGGCACCTCGAACACGTCGACATGGGTGAGATGGCGCGCCTCGGCCTCCTTGATGAAGGCGATGCGGGCCTCCTCGACCACGTCGCGGTGCCAGCAGGCCTGCACGAAGGCCACCCGCTGCGGCTTGGCAAAGCGCGGGTGGTCGGGCGCCGGGTCTTGCGGAACCGGCGGTTGGGTGGCTTCGGAAGTTTCGGTTTTGGGGTCTTGCAGCATCTGATTCATGGCTTTCCTTCTTAAGGACCAGAATCAGGGCACACGGAACGACAAACAGCCGCATCTTGCGATGCGTCTGCCTCCGACCGTTCTCTTTCATCCGGACTCTAACCGTCGGCTTCGGAGTTGCACCGAATCTGCTGACCCTTCCCCTCGGCAAGAAAGACCTAAGGGAAGGCGCTCGCGGGCTTAGGCCTTTCGGCCCTTACCGCCGGTGGGGACTTTCACCCCGCCCTGAGAACATCGGCCGTCCGGGATGAACGGCCTGGCTGGAAATATGCCGCCAGCCGGCGGCCGCAGCAAGCGTGTTCCGTATGGGCGGATCGCATGGTCCCATGTCATTCCCGCGGGAGCGGCCCTCGCGGGACGGAATTAACGAATGGCGCCCTCCCCCGCGAATCCGATTCCGGTTTGTTCTCATCCATCCGGATCGAGGACTTCCCTCCGTTAAGAATTGTGGCGGAGATGAGCTGTGGACGAACGAGTCCTGGCTTGTGGACGGACTCGGGACCCCGTTGCGCAGATTCCGCAAATCACATCACTTGATCCGCGACAGGCCCGCGCTGATCCGAGGGATCGCAAGACTCCGAGGGGACGCCGTAGCGACGTTTAGGGAGCGCGCGCCGGGCCCAACCGCGTGCGTATCAAAGACAACAAGAAGGCAAGAGGTCGAGACGGCATGTCCCTGCTCGAAGGCACTATCGATTCCAAAAGCCATCCGCTCGCGGTGGTCGAGGATATCGCTGCCAGCAACAACTGGCCGTTCGAACGCTCCGGCGAAGACGAACTCACGATTGTCTCCAAGGGACAATGGACCGATTACCAGCTCTCCTTCACCTGGATGGGCGAGATCGAGGCGCTGCATCTGGCCTGCGCGTTCGACATGAAGATTCCGGTTGCGCGCCGCAGTGAGGTGCAGCGGCTCGTCGCCGCGGTCAACGAGCAGCTGTGGGTCGGTCATTTCGATCTCTGGACCAACACCGGCATGGTCATGCACCGCCAGGCCCTGGTGCTGCCGGGCGGGCTCACCGCCTCGACCGCGCAATGCGAGGCCATGCTCGCCGGCGCCATCCATGCCTGCGAGCGCTATTTCCCGGCGTTCCAGTTCGTGGTGTGGGCTGGCAAGACCACGACCGAAGCGATGGACGCGGCGATGTTCGATACGGTGGGAGAGGCGTAGGACCCTTAAGGAAGCCAACACTCCCTCCTCCTGTCGTCCCGGACAAGCGAAGCGCCGCTCCGGGACCCATACAGCGTGATGCCTCTTGTGGCACGCGGCTTGTTGCCAACACCTTCATCCACTAGAACCGCCTGTGGTGACGCGACGAGCGCAAGCGCTCGCGCGGGGGTCCCCGCGTTCGCAGGGACGACACCTTTTGCTTGGGTGATTACAGTGGCTAACAACAGCACTCTTCAAAACATCACCGGCACCATCCTCCTCGCCGGCGCCGGCAAGATGGGCGGCGCAATGCTGACCGGATGGCTGGCGGGCGGACTCGATCCGCGTCGCGTCGCGGTGGTCGATCCGCACATCTCGCCCGAGATCACCGCCCTTGCCGCCAAGGGCGTTGCGCTCAATCCCGAAGTAGCGACGGCCGGCCAGGTCGAGACGCTGGTCGTCGCGGTGAAGCCGCAGATGTTCCGCGAGGCCGGCGCGAAGCTAAAAGCGTTCGTCTCGGACAAGACGTCGGTGGTCTCGATCATGGCGGGAACCACGATCACATCGCTCCAGGAGGTCTGCGGCGGCGCCGTGGTGCGCGCGATGCCGAACACGCCGGCCGCGATCGGCCGCGGCATCACCGTTGCGGTCGCAGCCAAGAACGTCAGCGCCGGGCAGCGCGCGGTGGCCGATGCGCTGCTGCGCGCCACCGGCTCGGTCGAATGGGTCGATGACGAGAGCCTGATGGACGCGGTCACGGCCGTCTCCGGCTCCGGCCCGGCCTATGTGTTTCTGCTCGCCGAAGAGCTGGCCCGCGCCGGCGTCGAAGCCGGACTGCCTGAGGCGCTGGCAATTAAGCTCGCACGCGAGACCGTCGCCGGCTCCGGCGAATTGCTGCACCAGTCGGAGCTGCCGTCGAGCACGCTGCGCCAGAACGTCACCTCGCCCGGCGGCACCACGGCCGCCGCGCTCGGTGTGCTGATGGGCGAGCCGGGTCTGCGCGACCTGATGATCCGCGCGATCGCGACGGCGACGAAGCGGTCGAAGGAATTGGCGAAGTAAGCAGGTGCCGTAGGGTGGGCAAAGGCGCAGGGCGCCGTGCCCACGATCTTTCAATTGTCTCTCCGGAAGCCGTGGGCACGCTTCGCTTTGCCCACCCTACGGCGTCGTGCCCGCGGCGAGCCGCCTGTTGAACATCTCGACATTGACGAGCCCGCGCGCGTGGCGGCCTTCGCCGAGCTTGCGCGTGCCCTCGAAGGCCTCGACCTCGAAGCGGATGACTCGGCGTTCGACGGCGACGACCTTCGCGGTGGTCCGCACCGTCGCGCCGACGAGGGCGGCTGCGAGATGGCGGATGTCGACCTCGGTGCCGACAGTGACCCAGCCAGGCTGAAGCGCAGCGCGGATCGCATCGCCCGCCGTCATCTCCATTTCCAGGATCATCATCGGCGTCGCGTAGACAAACGGCATGCCCGGCACGAAGTGCCCGACCGTGCGCTCCGCCGGGACCACCAGCGTGCGCTCGGCATTCATGCCGACCTTGATGAAATCGCGTGCGTCCATGGGGGCCTCACACACGGTGTCGTCCCGGACAAGCGCGCCTTATGTGCGCGCCGATCCCGGACCCATAACCACAGGACGTCGTGGTTTCGGGGACTCGGAGTTACCGCTTCACCGCATAACCACTCCCTGTGGTTATGGCTCCCGGATCTGCGCTGACGCTTGTCCGGGACGACAGCGGTGATTGACGCTACAGCGCTGGCTACTTCTTCGCCGCCGCCGCGCGCTCCACGAACGTCTTGCCGCCCTTCATCTTGTGGCGGAGCGGGGCTTCGTTGATCTGGATGACGACGGCATCGGCATCGACGCCGAGATTCTTCACCAACGCCTGGGTGATGTCGCGCATCATGCCGGCCTTTTGCTCGTCGGTGCGGCCTTCGGCCATGCTGACAGTGATCTCAGGCATCGTCTTCTCCCTGTTGCTGTCGTCATGGCCGGGCTTGTCCCGGCCATCCACGTGCTCATCCATCAAACAAGACGTGGATGCCCGGGACAAGCCCGGGCATGACGGCTTGGCGGAATGGCTATCCCCACTTTACGTCATGGCGGGCCAGGACCTCGCGCACCTTGGCGACGAGATCGGCTTCGCTGCATGAGAACTGCGCCGGGCGGCTCTCGCGCCATTCCTGGTTGGAAGCGATCGCAGCCGCCGCCTTGGCGCCTTCGATCAGATCCTTGATCTGCAGCTCGCCGCGCGCCTTTTCATCCGAGCCCTGGATGATCACGCACGGTGAATTGCGGCGGTCGGCATATTTGAGCTGATTGCCCATGTTCTTGGGATTGCCGAGATAGAGCTCGGCGCGGATGCCGGCGGTGCGCAAGCTTGCCACCATCTTCTGATAGTCGGCGACGCGGTCGCGGTCGAACACGGTGACGACGACGGGCCCGAATTCAGGCTTGTTGTCGAGCTTGCCGAGCAGCGTCAGCGCGGCCTGCAAACGCGAGACGCCGATCGAGAAACCGGTCGCCGGCACCGGCTCGCCGCGGAAACGTGAGACGAGGCCATCGTAACGCCCGCCCCCGCCGACCGAGCCGAAGCGCACCGGGCGGCCCTTCTCGTCCTTGGTCTCGAGCAGCAGTTCGACTTCGTAGACAGGACCGGTGTAATATTCGAGACCGCGCACCACGGAGGGATCGATCTTGATGCGGTCGGCACCGTAGCCCGACGCAATCACCAGCTTGGCAATCTCCTCCAGCTCGCTCACGCCGGCCTGACCGACTTCGCTCTTGGCGAGGTAGGTTTCGGCCGCGGCAATGGCCTCTTTCCAATCGTCGCGCGGCTTGGTGATGGCGAGCACGACATCAGCCTCCGCCTCGCTCAAATTGGCGCCCTTGGTGAAGTCGCCCTTGCCTTCCTCGCCGCCGTCCCATCGTCCGGGACCGAGCAGCTTGCGCACTTCGTCGGCGGAAAACTTGTCGAGCTTGTCGATGGCGCGCAGCACGGTCAGCCTACGGCCTGCGTTCTCGTCGCCACCGAGCCCGATGGCTTCCAGCACGCCGTCGAGCACTTTGCGGTTGTTGACCTTCACGACATAGGAGCCGCGCGCGATGCCGAGCGCCTCCATCGTGTCCGCAGCCATCATGCAGATCTCGGCATCCGCCGCCGGCGTCGCCGAACCGACCGTGTCGGCGTCGAACTGCATGAACTGCCGGAAGCGGCCCGGGCCGGGCTTTTCGTTGCGGAAGACATAGCCGACCCGGTAGCTGCGGTAGGGCAAGACCAGAGCGTCGGTGCCGTAGCGCTCGCCGACATAGCGGGCGAGCGGCGCCGTCAAATCGTAGCGCAGGCTGATCCACTGCTCGTCGTCGTCCAGGAACGAGAACACGCCCTCGTTCGGACGATCCTGGTCGGGCAGGAACTTGCCGAGCGCGTCGGTGTATTCCATCGCCGGCGTCTCCACGGGCTCGAACCCGTAGAGCTCGTAGACGGCGCGGATCTTCTCCACCATCTCGCGCGTCGCCCGGATCGCGGCGGGATCGCGATCCTCGAGCCCGCGCGGCAGGCGCGCCTTCAGTTTCTGGGGTTTTTTGGGTTTCTCGGCCATGCGCGGCGTTTACCAGCCGGGGCGCGAGGCGGCAACCGGCCTGTGTTCTGCACCTCGCCCCGCTTGCGGGGAGAGGGGAAGAGACCTTCCTTTACGGCCGCTCCATCCGTGCCCTCAGGGCATCCGCGTCCGCCTTCGGCAGCGACTTCAGCGTCGGCTTGATGGTTTCGCCGCCGACGATCTTGCCGTTGCGCATGAACATCCAGTCCGAAATGTCGGCCTCGGTGAACTTGACCTCGTCGCCGGCCCGCTTGCCGGGCAGGTCACGCGGTTCGTTGGCGAACAGACCGGAATAGGTCCCGTCTGGCCGCTTCTTCACCTCGCCGATCCAGATGTGCTCACCGCCCTTGCGGGTCGAGAAGCGCACCTTCAGGGCGTGCCCGGCCTCCGACGGCTTTGGCGATTGATAGGAGGCCCAGAAAGTCGGCAGCGTGCCGCGGGCGCGCGCGATCGCGGCATTCATCTCGGGATCGCTGGTGCGCACATCGACGATCGGCGAGCGGTCTTGCGCGACCACCTCATGCATCGGGCCGATGGTCAGGATGCCGAAAACGGAGACGCCGGTGATTGCGGCGAGAACGACCCATTTCATGGGTTGGGAGAGTTTCGTTGCCATGGTCGCGATGTCCTGATGTCCAGATGTGTCCAGACTTTGTCGCATGTCGGCAACGGCACGTTCAGTGCACGAAAAACCACAAACGATGCGCGTTTCCCCTCTCCTCACGAAAGGAGAAACGCGCATCGCCGCATCTCAAAACACCTTGCGGATCCAGTTATGGGGATCGTTGGTGCGGCCGTACTGGATGTCGACGAGCTGCTTGCGCAGGCCCATGGCGACGGGGCCGGCGGCGCCGCCCGAGATCTCGAAATCGCCGCTCACCGAGCGCACCTTGCCGATTGGCGAGATCACGGCCGCGGTACCGCAGGCAAACGCTTCCTTCAGCTTGCCGCTGACCGCATCCTTGCGCCACTGGTCGAGCGAATACGGCTCCTCGCGCACGGTTTTGCCGGCATCCTTGGCGAGCGCGATGATGGAATCGCGGGTGATGCCGGGCAGGATGGTGCCGAGCGGCGGCGTCGAGAGCGAGCCGTCGTCGAACACGAAGAACACGTTCATGCCGCCGAGCTCCTCGATATAGCGGCGCTCGACCGCGTCGAGGAAGACCACCTGATCGCAGCCATGCTGGATCGCTTCGGCCTGGGCACGCAGGCTCGCGGCATAATTGCCGCCGCACTTGACCGCCCCGGTGCCGCCGACGGCAGCGCGCGTGTAATTCTCCGAGACCCAGATCGACACCGGCGCAGGCCCGCCCTTGAAGTAGGAGCCGACCGGGGAAGCGATGACGGCGAAGATATATTCGGACGACGGCTTGACGCCGAGGAAGGTCTCGCTCGCGATCATGAAGGGCCGCAGGTAAAGGCTGCCCTCGCCGCCCGGCATCCAGGCGCGGTCGATGCGCACGACCTGCTCGACCGCCTCGATGAAGACGTCCTCGGGCAGCTGCGCCATCGCCATGCGGTCGGCCGAGTCCTTGAAGCGCCGCGCATTGGCGTCGGGACGGAACAGGTTCACGCCGCCGTCGTCACGCTTGTAGGCCTTCAGACCCTCGAAAATTTCCTGGGCGTAGTGCAGCACCGCGCCGGCCGGATCGAGCTGGAAGTTGGCGCGTGCCTCGATCTTCGCCTCGTACCAGCCGCCCTTTGCCTGATTGTAGCGCACGATCGCCATGTGATCGGTGAAGACCCGTCCGAAGCCGGGGTCCACCAGCCTGGCCACGCGGTCTTTCTCGGACGTCGGATTGGATGCGGGCTGGATGTCGAATTTCATGCTCATGTCCTTGCCTCCCGCTGCCGGTGGCGACGCCGTTCTGGCGCCGGCCTGCCCCTTTCGGGTCCGGCTGGCTTGATTGGTTTTAGGCCGGACCACCGCCAGCCTTGTTACGGCCGGTTTCCGTGGCCAGCATATCGCCGAGGACATGCTTTTGCGGAAGGCGGAAGTCCAGTATGTTTTGCCGAAACGCCGCTCGACAATCGCACGGTAGATCTGATCCGGCCGTCGTCGCCTGTCCGGCTCTCTCCAGCCGCCCTGCTTCGATGCCACCCGCGCGAAACGATCTAAAATTTCGTGCTGGTCAATCGTTTTGTAACATTGAACCCAAGATACGTCAATATGCCTGACATAAATTTCGCGACTTCCTCTCACGACGCCGCCGAGCCCAAGCCGGCCGCACACGACGGAGGCAATTTGCGCTGGGATATCATCGAGCTACTGTTCTTCGCCTATCGCGACTTCGTCGGCGACCCCGACCAGGAGCTGGAGGCTTTCGGCTTCGGCCGGGCCCATCACCGGGTCATGCACTTCGTCTACCGCTATCCCGGCCTCAAGGTCGCCGATCTGCTCGACGTCCTGCGCATCACCAAGCAGTCGCTCGGCCGCGTGCTCAAGCAGCTGCTGGACGAGGGCTACATCGTGCAGAAGACCGGCGACAATGACCGCCGCCAGCGCCTGCTCTACGCGACGCCGAAGGGCGAGGCGCTGGTGCAGAAGCTCGCCGGTCTGCAGACCACGCGGATCACCAAGGCGCTCGCCGAAATGGGTCCGCAGGATGCCGAGACGGTCAAGCGCTTCCTGCGCGCGATGATCGATCGCGACGATCCGGACAAGGTGCTCGAGACGATCTTCGCTTCCGTCAACCACGACGCCAAGGAGTGACCGTGACGCTCGCTGCCACTCTCGCCCGCCCGCCGGCACGCCCGGCCGATGACGCGCCGCATCTGCTGCTCGTCGACGACGACCGCCGCATCCGCGATCTGCTCTCGCGCTTCCTCGCCGCCGAGGGCTACCGCGTCACCACCGCCGCGAGTGCCGGCGATGCACGCTCGAAACTGCAGGGCCTGCATTTCGACCTCTTGATCCTCGACGTCATGATGCCCGGCGAGACCGGCTTCGATCTCGCCCGCTTCATCCGGACATCCTCCTCGGTGCCGATCGTGATGCTGACGGCACGACACGAGGCGGAAGCGCGCATCGAGGGCCTGCAGATCGGCGCCGACGACTACGTGGCGAAACCGTTCGAGCCGCGCGAGCTGGCGCTGCGCATCAACAACATCCTCAAGCGCGCCGCTCCGCCGCCGCAAGCCACGGCGGTGGAGAAGATCGCGTTCGGTCCCTACGTCTATCATCTCGATCGCGGCGAGCTGCGCCAGGGCGAGGAGGTCATCCACCTCACCGACCGCGAGCGCGAGATGCTGCGCATTCTCTCGGAGACGCCGGGCGAGACCGTGCCGCGCAGTGCGTTGACCGGCAACGGCAGCGTCAACGAGCGCGCCGTCGACGTGCAGATCAACCGCCTCAGGCGCAAGATCGAGACCGACCCCGCCAATCCGCTGTTCCTCCAGGCGGTGCGCGGCATCGGCTACCGGCTGGTAGCCTCGCCATAGATCAGTGAAGCGCGAGCGATGAGCACGATCGATACCGGCCTGACGCTGCTCCGAAGCGCCGCCGGCCGCGTTTCCGCCGCCAATGGCTGGATGGGCAACGCGTTCAAGGGCTGGATGCCGACCGGCCTCTACGCCCGCGCGCTCCTCATCATGATCGTGCCGATGGTGGTGCTGCAATCGGTCGTCGCCTTCGTGTTCATGGAGCGGCACTGGAACACGGTGACGCGCCGACTGTCGGCCGCCGTGGTGCAGGACATCGCCGCGCTGATCGACGTCTACAAGGGTTATCCGCAAGATAAGGATCGCGACCAGATCCGCCGCATCGCGCAGCAGCGCCTCGGCCTCGTCGTCGACTTCCTGCCCGCCGGCGACATGCCGCCGCCGGGACCAAAGCCGTTCTTCTCGCTGCTCGACCAGACGCTGTCGGTGCAGCTCGGCCGCCAGATCGGGCGCTCGTTCTGGATCGACACGGTCGGTCGCTCCAATCTGGTCGAGATCCGCATCCAGCTCGACGACGCCGTGATGCGCGTGTTCGCGCAGCGCAGCGCCGCCTATGCCTCCAACTCGGAGATCTTTCTGTTCTGGATGGTTGGCACGTCGTCGATCCTGCTGATCGTCGCCGTGCTGTTCCTGCGCAACCAGATCAAGCCGATCCTGCGCCTCGCTGACGCTGCCGAAAGCTTCGGCAAGGGCCGCGAGGCGCCGAACTTCCGCCCAAGGGGCGCGCGCGAGGTGCGGCGCGCAGCGGTCGCCTTCCTCGAGATGAAATCGCGCATCGAGCGCACCATGGAGCAGCGCACCGCGATGCTCGCCGGCGTCAGCCACGATCTGCGCACCATCCTGACCCGCTTCAAGCTCGAGCTGGCGCTGATCGGCGATAGCCCCGAGCTCGAGGGCATGCGCAAGGATGTCGACGAGATGTCGATGATGCTGGAGGACTACCTCGCCTTCGCCCGCGGCGATTCCGGTGAGCAGTCGCAGCCGACCGACATGGCGCAGGCGCTCGAGGAGCTGCGCAGCGATGCCGAGCGCCACGGTCATACCGCGACCGTCGCCTTCCACGGCCTGCCCGTGGTGACGGTGAAGCCGGCCTCGTTCAAGCGCTGCCTTGCCAATCTCGTCACCAACGCGGCGCGCTACGGCAAGGCCATCGCCATCACCGGCCAGCGCGATCACCGTTATTTGACCGTGACGATCGACGACGACGGACCCGGCATTCCCGCGCATTTGCGCGAAGAAGTGTTCAAGCCGTTCCTGCGGCTCGACAACGCCCGCAACCAGGATGAAGGCGGCACCGGCCTCGGCCTCGCCATCGCCCGCGACATCGCCCGCTCGCATGGCGGCGACATCACGCTTGGCGACAGCCCGATGGGGGGACTAAGGGCGAGCGTCAGGATACCGGTGTAGCCGCCGTAGCCCTACTTCGGCAGCAGCGCCTTCAGCTTATCCATGTCGCGCACGTTCATCTTGAAGCCGCCGGGCATCACGATGTCGCCGGGCTTCTGGTCGGGCTTGCAGGCCCCAAGCCATTTGGCTTGCAGCGTCATGGTGGTATCGCGCCCCGCAGCGCCGGCGACACCGCCTTGTGCGTGCGAGGAGGTCTTCACCGTATAGGCCGAGTTGAAATCGCCCGTGATCTCGGCATGCGAGGTCGTGCTGACGCCGGCGACGCTGCACTCGGAATCGCTGACATAGCCGGCCGCGGTCTTCTTGATCTCCTGCTTGGCGCAGATCTGCTTGGCCATCGGGGAGACGTTGTTGCTCATCTCCTTGTCGACGGTCTCGTCGGTGCAGTGCTGCATGGTCATCTCGGGCACGGGCGAGCCTGATGTGACCAGCTTCATCTCCCAAAGACCGGCCTTGCGGACCGGCAGGTCGTCGGCGCACGCCACGCCTGCAGACAACGCAAGGCAAAGGGTCGAGCCGAGCAAAGCGAGTTTGCGCGTCATGTGAGAGGCTCCCGGCTGAGAAATTGCAGGCCTGCGACAGCGCCTCAATAGAGCGTGCGGATCGGCTGGTCGGCGGCGCCATAAGGCACCCAGCGGCAGGAGAACGAGATGTAAGCGCCCTCATAGGCCTGCACCGCCAGGAATTTCACGACCTTGCCGTAGCGCGCGCAGTGATCGACCGCGGCCTGCCGGGCATCGACCTGGGTGGCCATCGAATAGGCGATGATGCCGCCGGTGTCATTGCCCTTGAACGGCGGCACATAGTCAGCGCGCGCCGACTGGCTCGCCATCATACCCGAGACAACCAGGCTGGCGAGAAGACCCGCGGCCGCAATGATTCGCATTCCCGTCACTCCAATTGGCTGGCGGGCAGTTTACGGTGCCGGGAGGGAAGTGGAAAGAACCCAAGCTCTGCCAACCACGAAGTTGTGGTCAACTCCTGGCGAAGTGTTGCCGCGCTGCACTTGACCTCCCCCGGCCTTCGCGGCACCGTCCAACCTTCGCAAGACTTTAGCTGTCCGGATTGACCATGCGCGCCCCCTTCCTGAAATTGCTCCGCTATGCCGCCGTGCTCGGCCTCATGTTCGGAGCGATGTCGCTCGGTGAGGCCAGGGCCGCCAATCCGCTGGAGCTGAACTTCTGGCTGAGCGGCCCGCGCTATGACGGCGCCGTCGCCGATTGCGACCGGGCGCTGCCGACCATCGCCACCCAGTTCTGGGAAAAGGAAAGCACGTTCTGGAATTCCTCGTTGAGGATCACCAGCTTCGCCGCCGTTCGCGAGACCGCATTCCGGCCCTGGCAGTCCGACAATATTCCCCGCCGCTATTGCACCGGCGAGGCCATGCTCAATGACGGCAAGGTGCGCAAGGTGCACTTCTCGATCATCGAGGATGGCGGCTTCGCCGGCTATGGCAACGGCGTCGAATGGTGCGTGGTCGGGCTGGACCGCAACTGGGCCTATAATCCGGCCTGCCGCGCCGCCAAGCCCTGAGCAGGAAGCCCTGATTCGAGATGATCGAAGGCGCCGAACGGTGGTCGCCCCGAATTTTGTTCTTGAAATGTTCCTATCGCCTGCTAGGCTTCCTCGCACAGTCTAGTTGAGGGGCGTTGCCATGTTTCATTCCAGATTGCATTCGTTTTCCCGTCTCGTGATCTCCCTGACCCTTGCCGCCGGACTGGCCTTGTTGGCCGGGAGCGCGAACGCCCAGGACAAGCGGCAGAACGCGCCCGGCGAATTCGACTTCTATGTACTGTCGCTGTCGTGGTCGCCCTCGTTCTGCGAGGAGGCCGCCGAGCGTGGCGGCCGCTCGCAGATCCAGTGCAGCGGTCGGCCCTACGCCTTCGTGGTGCATGGGCTGTGGCCGCAATATGAGACCGGCTTCCCGGAATATTGCCAGCGGCCCGCACCGCGGCTGAACCGCAGCATCGTCTCCTCGATGCTCGATTTGATGCCGGCGCCGGGCCTGATCTTCAACGAATGGGACAAGCACGGCACCTGCTCGGGCCTCGAGGGCCGCAACTATTTCGAGACGATCCGCAAGGCGCGCGCTGCGATCAAGATCCCGGCCGAATATCTCGATTTGTCTCAGGCCAAGACCGTGGCACCGGCGGAGGTCGAGGAAGCCTTCATCAAGGCCAATCCGGGGCTGAGCAATGCCGCCGTCTCGGTCACCTGCAACCGGACGCGGCTGTCCGAGGTCCGTATCTGCCTCAGCAAGGACCTGCAATTCCGCGCTTGCGACGAGATCGAACGCCGCACCTGCCGCCGCGATCAGGTGACGATGCCGCCGATCAGGGGCGGATAGGATTTGTTCGCCGTCATTCCGGGGCGCGCGGAGCGCGAACGATGATGCGCATTTGCGCATCTGAAATTCCATCCAGCAGCATGCGCCGTGGCGAAATGGATTCCGGGCTCGGTGCCATGCACCGCCCGGAATGACAGCAGTTACTTTCGGCGCGTGATGTCGTAACTCTTCGCCATGAATTACCGCCACGCCTTTCACGCCGGCAACTTCGCCGATGTCATCAAGCACATCGTGCTGGCGCGCATCATCACCTATCTGCAGGACAAGCCGGGGGCGTTCCGCGTCATCGACACCCATGCCGGCGCCGGCCTCTACGATCTCGACAGCGACGAGGCGCGCCGGGGCGGCGAATGGCTGACCGGAATCGCGCGGCTGATGCAGGCGCGCCTCTCGAACGAGACCCTCGCGCTGGTACAACCCTATCTCGATATCGTCCGCGCCTTCAATCCCAAGGGTGAGCTCAAGGCCTATCCAGGCTCGCCGTTGATTGCGCGCGGCCTGCTCCGGCCGCAAGATCGGATCATCGCATGCGAGCTGGAGCCGAAGGCGCGGAAAGCGCTGATCGACGTGCTGCGCCGCGACGAACAGGCCCGCGTGGTCGACCTCGACGGCTGGATGGCGCTGCCGGCTTTCGTGCCGCCGAAGGAGCGGCGCGGACTCGTGCTGATCGATCCGCCCTTCGAGGCCAAGGACGAGTTCGAGCGGCTGGGCGAAGCCTTCTCCACCGCCTTCGCGAAATGGCCAACCGGCATCTATGTCATTTGGTATCCCGCCAAGAATCGGCGCGCCACCGACACACTGGTTCAAACGGTGGCGCGGCTCGCATCTGCAGCAAAACCGCCGGGAAATTGTCTGCGCCTCGAGTTCAGCGTCGCGCCTCAGCTCGACGGCGGAGCTCTCGCCTCCACCGGGCTCCTGATCGTCAATCCGCCCTACACGCTGCAGGGCGAGCTCAAGACGATCCTGCCCGAGCTGGAAATGCCGCTCGGCCAAGGTGGTGCTGCCAGATTCCGATTGGAGGTGCCCAAGCCTTAAAGCCAGCCCGTAACACTCCGGCATTCTTGGGAAAAATATGCAGGAGCGGTAGTCAATCTGCAGAGAACCGTATTATGCTGTTTCCGTGACTGGCTTTACGTTCCGCTTCCGCGAATGGTTGCGGCGGAGTGAAGGCCTAAGAAAGATCCGGCCGGACCGCCAGCGGTCCGCCCAAGGATGGCCAGCTCCCGGGCTCCGTAGTGCCCCGTCATGTCGTGACGTGAGTCTGCGTTGCGGCGGAGGAGCAATGAGGGGGAGTTTCCCGATGGCCATGACGGGAACGGTTAAGTTTTTCAACGGCGAACGCGGCTACGGTTTCATCAAGCCTGACGACGGCGGCCGCGACGTCTTCGTACATATTACTGCTGTGGAGCGGGCCGGACTGAAGGACCTTGCGGAAGGACAGCGTATTACTTTCGAAGTCGAACCCGACAAGAAGGGGAAGGGACCGAAGGCGGTCAATCTGGTCATCCTCTCCTAGCGGGCCTGACGCACAACATTCGGCGCAATACTTGGCGCAAAAATACTTGGCAAAAAAATCCCGGCTGCGAGCGGCCGGGAGGTTATGGTCCGGTATTTTTTTCTTCAGCTATCAGAAGCGATAGTTCACGCCTGCGCGCACAACGCTGGCGCTATAGCCGTTTGACACCCCTGTAATTGCGAACTGTGTCGTCGACAGATCGATGTAGAGATATTCCAGCTTGGCGCTCCAGTTCGGGGCCAGACCGACTTCCGCACCGGCGCCGATGGTCCAGCCGGCGGTGGTGTGCGATTCCGTCCAGCCGAAGGTCTGCGCACGCAGCTCGCCGAAGGCGAGGCCGGCGGTGCCATAGAACAGCACGTTGCTGAAGGCATAGCCGGCGCGGCCGCGCAGGGTGCCGAACCACGGATTGGAGAATTTCCACGGCGCGAAGGTGTCGTCGGCACCGGCGGCCTGGATGTCGCCCTCGACGCCGAACACAAACGGGCCATTCTGGAAGTTGTAGCCGGCCTGCACGCCGCCGACGAAGCCCGACGGCTTCGAGGGGTTGTTGTCCACCGAGCCCCATTCATAGCCGATGTTGCCGCCGAGATAGGGGCCTGCCCAGCTATACGCGTTGAGCGGCTGGTTGACGGTATAGGGCGCGCGCTGACCGTAAGTCATGTCGGCGGCCTCCGCCGAAGCTGTCCAGCCGGCGGCAACCAACGCGGCTGCGCCCACAACGAGCCTCTTCATCACTTAACTCCAACGCAACTGCCGTCACCGGTGCGGCGCCCGCGCCGCCGCGCGAGGCAACCGCATGGTTACGGAACCACGACCTTTTCGCGTATGATTTATCGAGAGTTTTAAGTTAAAGGGCTGTTAAGCCGGGTTACCGCGCTGTTAACAGGCTTAAGCAAGCGTTACCGGGAACTGCGCCGCCATCCTGTGCGTGCCGCACGGCCGGAACTTCAAATCGGCACCCCCAGCGCCTAAATTCGCTCCATGGTTCACGATTCCACCGACAATCCGGACGACCGCGCGCGCAAACCCGTGCGTGGCGCCGCGCCGGACGTCCCAGCCGAAATGCCTCCGGACCTCGATCCCGCCACCAGCGGCGGCGATGACGAGGACGATGCGCGGCTGCCCGATATCCTGGAAGAGAGCGGCGCCGTCGGCGAAGGACCGCTGGCGACCGGCCATGAGGCGATCGAACGCGCGGTGCGGCTCGCACCGACCTCGCCCGGCGTCTATCGCATGCTCAATGCGAATGCCGACGTGCTCTATGTCGGCAAGGCCAAGAACGTCAAAAAGCGCCTCTCCAACTATGCGCGCCAGAATGCACCGCAGCCGGCCCGCATCCTGCGCATGATCGCGGCCACGGTGACCGTGGAGATCGTCTCGACCAACACCGAGACCGAGGCGCTGCTGCTGGAAGCCAACCTCATCAAGCAGCTGCGGCCGCGCTTCAACGTTCAGCTGCGCGACGACAAATCGTTTCCCTACATCCTGATCACCGGCGACCATTGGGCGCCGCAGATCCTCAAACATCGCGGCGCGCAGAGCCGGCCCGGGCGCTATTTCGGGCCCTTCGCCTCCGCCGGCGCGGTCAACCGCACCATCACGGCGCTGCAGCGCGCCTTCCTGATCCGCTCCTGCACCGATTCCTTCTTCGAGAGCCGCACCCGGCCCTGCCTGCTCTACCAGATCCGCCGCTGCGCCGGCCCCTGCACCCGCGAGATCGACTTCGGCGGCTATACCACCCTGGTGCGCGAGGCGAGCGACTTCCTGTCCGGCAAGAGCCATGCGGTGAAGCAGGAGCTTGCCGGCGAGATGGAGAAGGCGTCCGGTGACCTCGAGTTCGAGCGCGCCGCGCTCTACCGCGACCGCCTCGCCGCGCTGTCGGCGATCCAGTCGCAGCAGGGCATCAATCCGCGCACGGTGGAGGAGGCCGACGTGTTCGCCATCCATCAGGAGGGCGGCTTCTCCTGCGTCGAGGTGTTCTTCTTCCGCACCGGCCAGAACTGGGGCAACCGGGCCTATTTTCCGCGCGCGGAGAAGACGTACACCCCGGAAGAGGTGCTCGGCTCCTTCCTCGCCCAGTTCTACGACGACAAGCCGCCGCCGAGGAACATCCTGCTCTCGCACGAGATCGAGGAAAGCGAGCTGCTCGCCAATGCGCTGTCGATCAAGGCTGGCCACAAGGTCGAGGTCACCGCGCCCAAGCGCGGCGAGAAAAAGGAACTCGTCGCCCACGCGTTGACCAATGCGCGCGAAGCCCTCGGCCGCAAGCTCGCGGACACCGCCACGCAAAGCCGCCTGCTCGATGCCATCGCCACGACGCTGAGCCTGCCCCATTCGCCCAAGCGCATCGAGGTCTACGACAACAGCCACATCCAGGGCACCAATGCGGTCGGCGCCATGATCGTCGCCGGCCCCGACGGTTTCGTGAAGAACCAGTACCGCAAGTTCAACATCAAGTCGGAAGGGATCACGCCGGGCGACGACTTCGCCATGATGCGCGAGGTGCTGGAGCGGCGCTTCAAGCGCCTGATCAACCCGCCCGAGGAGGGTGCGACCAAAGCGAAGGACGACGACTTCCCGCAATGGCCTGATCTCGTCATCATCGACGGCGGCCGCGGCCAGCTCAACGCCGTTCGCGAGATCTTCGCCAATCTCGGCCTGACCCAGGTGTCGCTGATGTCGGTCGCCAAGGGGCCGGACCGGGATGCCGGACGCGAGACCCTGTTCATGCCCGAGCGCGAGGCGATCAAGCTGGAGCCGCGCGACCCCGTGCTTTATTTCATCCAGCGGCTGCGCGACGAGGCCCACCGCTTCGTCATCGGCTCCCACCGCAAGCTGCGCAAGAAGGACATCCGCGAGGCCGGTTTGCAGGAGATTCCGGGCATCGGCCCGTCACGCAAACGTGCCTTGCTGCATCATTTCGGAACCCTGAAGGAGATCGAACGGGCCTCGATCGCCGATCTCGGCAAGGTTCCGGGGGTCAGTGCCGAGAGTGCGCGCAGGATTTTCGAGTATTTCCATCCCCAGCCGGGATGAATTAAAGGGGGACCGCAGTCATATGATCGTCGTGTCCGCACCTCATTTGGGGTGCGGGACGGTTGACGTTCAGGCAGCAGCGGTATTGGTAGGACGGATGAACATCGCCACCACACGAGGGACGACCAGCCGCGCGATGTCCCTCCCCAACATCCTGACCTATGGCCGGATCGCCGCGATCCCGGTCGTCGTCGGATGCATCTATGCGCAGTCGATTCTGGATCAGCCGCTCTGGCTGCGCTGGGTGGCGGTCGCCCTCTTCATCGCGGCCGCGGTCACCGATTACCTCGACGGCTATTACGCGCGGATCTGGAATCAGCAATCGGCGTTCGGCCGGATGCTCGACCCGATCGCCGACAAGCTGCTGGTCGCCTCGTGCCTGCTGATGCTGGCCGCCGACGGCATCATCCACGGCTGGTCGTTGTGGGCCGCCATCGTCATCCTGTGCCGCGAGATCCTGGTCTCGGGCCTGCGCGAATACCTCGCCGCGCTCCGCGTCAGCGTGCCCGTGACCAAGCTTGCGAAGTGGAAGACCACGGTCCAGCTCGTCGCGATCGGCTTCCTGCTCGCGGGACCTGCCGGCGACGAGGTGGTGCCCGTCGTCTCGATGATTGGCCTCGCCCTGCTGTGGGCCTCGGCGATCGTGACCATCTATACCGGCTACGATTATTTCCGCGCCGGCATCCATCACCTCATCAAGGAGGACGAGGGATGAAGGTGAAATATTTCGCCTGGGTGCGCGAGCGCGTCGGCAAGGCGGAGGAGACCATCGAGCCGCCGGCGACCGTGCGCACCGTCGAGGAGTTGATCGCCTGGCTGTCTGGCCAGAGCGAGGCCTATGCCTACGCGTTCGAGAAGCCGAAGGTGATCCGCACCGCGATCGACCACGCCCATGTCAAATCGGATGCCGCGATCGCGGGCGCCCGCGAGATCGCGTTTTTCCCGCCGATGACCGGCGGTTAGGCCATGTCTTCCCCAGTCGCCAGCTGCCCTGTCACCATCCGTATTCAGGAAGACGATTTCGACATCGCGCGCGAGATCGCCGTCCTGACCAAGAGCCGGACCGACATCGGCGCGGTCGTGAGCTTCTCCGGCATCTGCCGCGCGGACGATGACAGCGCCAAGGTCGCCGCGCTCACGCTCGAGCACTATCCTGGCATGGCCGAGGAAGAGATCAGGCGCCATGCCGACGAAGCCATTTCCCGCTGGCCGCTGAACGGCGTCACCGTGATCCATCGCGTCGGCCGCTTCATGCCGGGCCAGAACATCGTGCTGGTGCTGACCGCCTCGCAGCACCGCCAGGCCGCATTCCATGCCGCCGAGTTCCTGATGGACTACCTCAAGACCAGCGCCCCGTTCTGGAAGAAGGAAGAGAGCGCCACCGGCACCGGCTGGGTCGAGGCCCACGCCCGTGACGACGAGGCCGCCGCACGCTGGACCAAATCCTGATGGCAAGAGCATCCAAAAAGACCGCGCGCAGCCGCGCCGCACCGAAGCTCGCGACGGTCGGACGCGGCGAGCTCCTCACGCTGCTCGACTACGTCCGCTACGCGGTGAGCCGCTTCGTTGAAGCAAAACTCGCCTTTGCTCATGGCACGACCGATCCGGTCGCCGAAGCCGCCTTCCTGGTCTGCGAGGCGCTGCATCTGCATCCCGAACAGCTCGAAAGCTTTGCCAACGCGCGCGTCACGGCCGCCGAGGGCAAGACCGTGCTCGATCTGATCCACCAGCGCGTGACCACGCGCAAACCGGCCGCCTATCTCGTCAACAAGATCTACATGCGTGGCCTGCCCTTCTATGTCGACGAGCGCGTCATCGTTCCGCGCTCCTTCATCGGCGAACTGCTGGATTCGCATTTTGGCGGCGACGGCGAGGCCGGATCGCTGATCGACGACCCTACGGGCGTCGAGCGCGTGCTCGATCTCTGCACGGGATCGGGATGCCTCGCCATCCTCGCCGCGCAGCATTTCCCGAACGCCGCCGTCGATGCCGTCGATATCTCGAAGGGAGCGTTCGAGGTCGCCACGCGAAATGTCGGCGAATACGGGCTCGAGGACCGGATCAGCCTGTATCGCGGCGATCTGTTCGCCCCGCTCGGCGATGCGCGTTACGACCTGATCATCACCAACCCGCCCTATGTCGACGCAGAAGGCATGGCCGCACTGCCGCCTGAGTGCCGGGCCGAACCCAAGCTCGCCTTCGACGGTGGCGCCGACGGCCTCGACGTGGTCCGCCGCATCCTGGCTGAGGCGCCCGATCACCTCACTCCGGACGGCGGACTGATCTGCGAGATTGGCCGCGGCCGCGAATTGGTCGACGAGGCCTTTCCGGAACTGCCGCTGCTCTGGCTCGACACCGAGGACTCCGAGGGCGAGGTGTTCTGGATCGCGGCCGCCGATCTCGCCTGATTCACCACGACGGACGGTGCTCCGTCGGAACAAGTCAAATTCCGCCACGTTCATCCCCCGAACGAATTTTCTCGCTCTCGGAGGATGTCCGCATGCTCGCGCCATCGGGCGAACTGCTGCGCGCCGGCATGGCGCTGAAGCTCAACCACGTCAAACGCGCCGCTCAATCCTATCTGCGTGACCAGACCAGCCAGGCGACCGGCAAGGTGACGTCTTACGCCGTGGCCGGCGGGCTGTTTGCGGTCGCGGGCCTGTTCGTGATCGCGGCATTCTTCGTCGGGCTGATCGCCCTGTACCGCTGGGTCGCCATCACCTACGGGCAGTTCTGGGGTTTCGGGGCCGTCGGCGGCGTGCTGCTGGTGCTGGCGGCGGTCTGCGCGGGCGTGGCAATGGCGCAGATGAAGCGCAAAGCCAAGCCGATCGTGCCGCTGGCCAGCCGGTTGCGCGTTGCGATCGCGACCCCGCGGATCCCGCGCGGAACGGTCAAGGAGGCCGTGAAAGAGGTGGCGACCACGATTCCCCTTGCGCCGCTCGCGCCGCGCGAGCGCCGCCATGGCGCAAGAGCCCGGCCCGTTCGCACCAACCGACCCGTGCAGCTTGGCTTGATGCTCGCCGCGATTGGGTTGGCAGGGTTCACGGCAGCGCGCCGCCGGCGTCACGGCCGGAGATTGGACGCTTAAATGCTGGTGCGGCGCTCCGAACAGATCGACTCCTGGCTGCTGGTGGCGGCGACGGCCGTCTTCGTGCTGACGGCGGAGCGCTACTTTCAGGACAGGGACTTGGTCCCATCGGGGCCCCCGCAAGACCATCGAAAAGGCGAGGCGAATTCACCGGAAACGCATCCCGCGCGCGCGGCCGTGCAGCCCGGCCATGGCCGCCGCGCCAAGAGCCCGTTTGAGATCCCCTGGAAGGGCTGGAAGGATATCTTCTGGCGGACCTATCAGCGCATCGATGAGGATCGCCTGCTGGCGACAGCGGGCGGCGTGGTGTTCTTCGGGCTGCTCGCGGTCTTCCCGGCGGTCACGGCGGTGGTCTCGTCTTACGGCCTGTTCGCCGATCCCGCGACAATCAGCGCTAATCTGCAGACGCTTGCAACGATGCTGCCCGAGGGCTCGTTTCAGATCGTCGAGGACCAGGTGGCGCGCGTGGTCTCGCATGGCAATACCACGCTCGGTGCCACGTTCCTGCTCGGCCTTCTGCTGGCGATCTGGAGCGCCAATGCGGGGGTCAAGGCGATCTTCGATGCCCTCAATGTGGCCTATGAGGAACGCGAGAAGCGCAGCTTTATCCGGCTCAACATGGTCTCGCTGGCCTTCACGGTCGGCGGCATCGTGGCACTGCTGGTGATGGTGGGGGTTGTCGTAGCCTTTCCGCTGGCGCTCAATCATCTCGGCATGGCACCCGAAAGCAAGCTGATCGTGGCGCTGGCACGATGGCCGCTCATGTTCCTCATCCTGCTCGTAGCGCTTGCGATCCTCTACCGCTTCGCGCCCAGCCGCGATGCGCCGCGCTGGCAATGGCTGAGCCTCGGCGCGGTGATCGCCGCCATCCTCTGGATCGCCGGCTCGGCGCTGCTGTCCTGGTATCTCTCGGAGTTTGCCAATTACAATGCGACCTACGGCTCGCTCGGCGCGGCAATCGGCCTGATGACCTGGATGTGGATGTCGGCGATCGTCATCATGTTCGGCGCCGAGCTGAATTCGGAGATCGAACGGCAGACGCTGAAGGACACGACCGCGGGGCCACCCAAGCCGCTCGGCACCCGCGACGCCGTCTCGGCAGATACAGTCGGAGCCGCCGCGCCCGCCTGACCGCGCCCGGGAACGGGCCGCTATCCCCTCGAATCAACAATGATGATAAGCTCATGCAGCTTGGGGGAGCATGAGGCGTGACGGGTTCGCACAGCGGCCCGTGTTTTCCCGGGTGAGGCAGTCAGCTCTTTGAGGCGTAACGCGCGGCATGATTCGCATTTCGACGATCTTCATCGCCATCTGCATGGTACTGGTCGCGGCCTCGCTCGGGCTTGTGCTCTACGCCGTCGCCGGCATCAGCGGAACCGAATCCGCGATCGTGGCGCTGACCGCGCTGACCTTCCTGATCCTCTACAACGCGGTGTCGATGCGGCTGCGCGACCGCAGCGATGTCGGCGGCCAGATCGCCGATTTATCGCGCGGCACCGCCGACCTCGCCCGCCAGGTGGCGGAGTTCGGTCGCCGCCTGGCCGCGATTGAGGGACGTATCGCCTCGTCCAATTCGACCAACTCCGACCGCATCCAGTCGGTGGTCGGCGAGATCAACGAGCTCGGCGGATTGGTCAGGCAGCTCGCCACCACCGTATCGACTCATGAGGATCTGTTGGCTGGCAATGCGCCAGCGCCGGCTCCCGCTCCGATCGCCAGGCTGGAGCCGGAGGCGCCAATCGACCTGATTGCGCCGTTCGAGGAGCGGTCGGCTGCCCCGCCGCCGCTGCCCGCACCGCCGTCACGACCAGCACCGGCGATCCAGACCCAGGCCGCCAATCCGGTTCCGGCAGTCAACGGGCGCAACCAGACCCAGTTGCTGGCGGCGCTGCGCAACGCGATCGACGAAAACCGCATCGACATCTTCCTGCAGCCGATGGTGACGCTGCCGCAACGCAAGGTGCGGTTCTATGAAGCCGTGACGCGACTTCGTGACGAGCGCGACCAGCTGATCGCCGCCGAGGAGTTCATCAGCATCGCAGAAGCGTCCGGCCTGATCGGGCGCATCGACAACATGGTGATGCTGCGCTGTGTGCAGGTGCTGCGGCGCCTGATGGTGCGCAACAAGGACGTCGGCGTGTTCTGCAACGTCGCGGCCTCCACGCTCGGCAATTCCACCACCTTCGCGCAATGCCTCGACTTCCTCGAAGCCAACCGGGCGCTGGCGCCCTCGCTGGTGCTGGAGTTCAAGCAATCGACCTTCCGCAATCTCGGCCCGGCCGAGACCGAGAATCTCGCGGCGCTCGCTCAGCGCGGCTTCCGTTTCTCGATCGACCATGTCACCGATTTGCGCATCGAGCCGCGCGAGCTGGCCGACCGCGGGGTGCGCTTCATCAAGGTGCCGGCCACCCTGCTGCTCGACCCCCGGCAGGCCTCGGCCTCGGACATCCATCCTTCCGACCTCTCCGACTTGCTCGGCCGCTTCGGCATCGACCTGATCGCCGAAAGGATCGAAGGCGAGCGCGCGGTCGTGGACCTGCTCGACTATGACGTGCGGTTCGGCCAGGGCTTCCTGTTCGCGCCGCCCCGGCCATTGCGGCCTGAGGGGGCATCTGCTACCGGCGGGGCCTCGCCGAACCAGGCGCAGGACATTCAGGGATCCAATGGCTCCGCTCCCCCCAGCCAAGGCGCGACATCTGGCGCGACGTCAGCCCCTCCGGCACAACGCATCACCGGCAACGCGGCGCTCGCGCGCCGCATCTGATCGACGCTGCGCATCATGACCACACTGCATTTCGCCGAAAGCCTGCGCGAGCTCGTGGGCGGTGTCGATGTCGTGCTCAGCGACATCTGGGGCGTGGTCCATAACGGCCTCGAATCCTTCCCGGGAGCCTGCGAGGCGTTGCACACTTATCGCAGCCGCGGCGGTACGGTGATCCTGATCACCAACGCCCCGCGCCCGGCCGATAGCGTGCAGCGGCAGTTGCGCAAGCTCGGCGTCGCCGACGAGACCTATGACGCGATCGTGTCGTCCGGCGACCTGACCCGGCTCTATGTCGCCGAGCATCCCGGCCGCAAGATGTTCTGGCTCGGCCCCGAGCGCGACAACTCGATCTATCGCGGGCTCGACGCGAAAACCGCGCCGCTGGAGGAAGCCGACTACATCGTCTGCACCGGCCTCTATGACGACGAGACCGAAACGGCGGAAGACTATCGCGGCATGATGCTGAAGGCGCGCGAGCGCAAGCTGACGCTGGTCTGCGCCAATCCCGACATCGTGGTCGAGCGCGGCGACCGGCTGATCTATTGCGCCGGCGCCATCGCGGAGCTCTATCGCGAGCTCGGCGGCGAAGTGATCTTCTACGGCAAGCCGCACCGGCCGATCTACGAGCGCGCCATGGCACTCGCCGGCGAACGCCAGGGCCATCCGATCGACCGGAAAAAAGTGCTGGCGATCGGCGATTCCGTCCGCACCGACTTAACCGGCGCGCGCGAATTCGGCATCGACTGCCTGTTCGTCACCCGCGGCATCCATGCCGAGGAGTTCGAGGGCCTCGATCAGCTCGACCCGGCATCGGTGATGGAATTGTTCGGCCACCCGCCGAAGGCGGTGATGCGCGAATTGAAGTGGTGACGGCTGGGCGTGAACTGACGCCGGCTTAGACCAATTGCTTAGCTCTCAACACCGTCATGGCCGGGCACAGCCGTCCGAAGGACGGCGTCGCTTCCGCTCGCCTATGACCCGGCCATCTACGACTTGCTTCCAACGCCCAAGAACGTGGATGCCCGGGACAAGCCCGGGCATGACGATCTCCATAGAAAGCTGTGTTTGGATCAGGCGGCGCTTTACGCGCTCGCCATGTCCGGGAAGACCGCCTCGATCTTGGTCTTCAGCGTCGCCGCGTTGAACGGCTTGACGATGTAGTTGTTCACACCGGCCTTCTTGGCCGCGATCACGTTCTCGGTCTTGGATTCCGCGGTGATCATGATGAAGGGCGTGGTGGCGAGGTTCGGATCCGCGCGCACTTCGCGCAGCAGGTCGTAACCCGTCATCGGCTCCATGTTCCAGTCGGAGATCACGAGCCCGTACTTCTTGCCGCGCATCTTGTTCAGTGCTGCCGAACCGTCGCTGGCATCATCGATGTTCTCGAAGCCAAGCTGCTTCAGCAGATTCCTGATGATACGGATCATGGTGCTGTAGTCGTCCACCACCAGAACCGGCATCGACAAATCAACCGCCATCTCGACTCCCCCAACGCAAACCCAGGAATATTACGATCGGACCTGCCCAAGCTGGAGCCCCGGCAGTTCCACGCTCAAGGACTAGCACCAAGGCGTTAAACAGCGCGTTAATTGGGGACGCCCGCCAAGAACTGAAATCGCGTTCGATGTGGCCGCCTCCCTCCCGCTTGACTTCATCCGGCCGGTCGCGCCACGGTCCCGCCCGGTCCTGCCGGTTTGAGAATTCCCCTGATGGCTCCGCATTTTATCATTATCCGCGACACCACGCCGGTCTCCGCGATTCCAAGGGGTGCCGTGGTCGCCATGGGCAATTTCGACGGGGTTCATCTCGGCCACCGCGCCGTGATCGCCGCAGCCCTGGAAATGGGCCGGGCGCAGGGCCGCCCCGCGCTGGCATTGACCTTCGAGCCGCATCCGCGGCGGTTTTTCAGCCCCAACACCCCCCAATTCCGCCTGACGGACGAGCGGGCCAAGCTGCGGCTCCTGGCCGGCACCGGGCTAGCCGGCGCCGTGGTCATGACCTTCGACAAAGCCCGTGCCGGAACCAGCGCGCAAGACTTCATTCACCATGACCTGATCGGGCGGCTCGGCGTCAGCGGGATCGCGGTCGGCTATGACTTCCATTTCGGCAAAGGACGCGTCGGCTCGCCGAGCCTTTTGGTCAACGAAGCGCCCCGCCTCGGCATCGAGGTCGATGTGCAGCCCCATGTCGATATCGACGAGCGGCCGGTGTCCTCCAGCGCCATCCGGATCGCACTCGCCGAAGGCCTCCTCGGCGATGCCACTACCATGCTGGGCGCGCCCTGGTTCGTCACCGGCGAGGTCATCCACGGCGAGAAGCGCGGCCGCGATCTCGGCTATCCCACCGCCAACATCCGCCTGGACGCCAATTGCGGACTGAAGCACGGCATCTATGCGGTGCGCGTCGGCCGCGGGCCTGAGCGGCTGGACGGGGTGGCAAGCTTCGGCCGCCGCCCGACCTTTGATAACGGTGCCCCGCTGCTCGAGATCTTCCTGTTCGACTTCAAGGGCGACCTCTACGGGCAGGCTCTGGACTGCGCCTTCGTCGGCTTCATCCGCGAGGAGCTGAAATTCGACAGTCTGCAGGCCCTGATCCGCCAGATGGACGACGATTCCGCCCGTGCCCGCGCCATCCTGGCCGCCGCCCCGGACGCATTTCCGCGGCTCGGCACCATCGATTGAGCCCGAACCCGGCTTCCCCGAACCTTTGCGCTTCCCTTGGCCCCCTGCTATGGAGGGCCCATGTTTGCGCGGCGCATCATAGGGATTAGCGGCCCGGCTTCCGCCTGAGCCTTCGGCTCGGCGCAAGACCGGGATTTTGTCGTTTCACCCCGCGATTCCGCATCGCCATCCGTTCCCGCGCCCTTCCGAGCCAGTCAGCCACATGTCCGAAAAGCCGCAAAAATCCCCAAAGTCTGAAGCCAAAGACTATTCGAAGACCCTGTTCCTGCCGCAGACCGAATTCCCGATGCGCGCCGGCCTGCCGCAGCGCGAGCCGGAGATCCTCAAGCGCTGGTACGAGATCGGCCTCTACGAGAGACTGCGCGAGGCTGCCCAAGGCCGCGCCAAGTTCGTGCTGCATGACGGCCCGCCCTATGCCAACGGCAATATCCATATCGGCACCGCGCTGAACAAGATCCTCAAGGATCTCGTCACCAAGAGCCAGCAGATGCTCGGCTTCGATTCCAACTACGTGCCTGGCTGGGACTGCCACGGCCTGCCGATCGAATGGAAGGTCGAGGAAGAGCACTATCGCAAGAAGGGCAAGCAGAAGCCCGACTTCCGCGACTCCACCGCGATGATCGACTTCCGCAAGGAGTGCCGTGCCTACGCCACGCATTGGCTCGGCGTGCAACGCGAGGAGTTCAAGCGCTTGGGTGTGATCGGCGACTGGGACCATCCCTACGCCACCATGAGCTTCCCGGCCGAAGCCCAGATCGCGCGCGAACTGATGAAGTTCGCAGCCAACGGCACGCTCTATCGCGGCTCCAAGCCGGTGATGTGGAGCGTGGTCGAGAAGACCGCATTGGCCGAAGCCGAGGTCGAGTACGAGGACCACACCTCCGATACGGTGTGGGTGAAATTCCCGGTCACCTCGCCCGCGCACGGTGCGCTCGCCTCCGCAAGCGTCGTGATCTGGACCACCACGCCGTGGACGTTGCCGGGCAACCGCGCCATCTCGTTCTCACCGAAGATCGCCTACGGCCTGTACAAGGTGACGGACGCGCCCGCCGACAATTGGGCCAGGACCGGAGATCTCCTGATCCTCGCCGACGCGCTCGCTGAAGAGGTCTTCAAGCAGGCGCGCGTGACGGCCTTCGAGAAGGTGCGCGACGTGCCCGGCGACACCATGGACGCGATCGAATGCGCCCATCCGCTGAAGGGTCTTGCCGGCGGCTACGACTTCATCGTGCCGCTGCTGCCCGGCGACCACGTCACCGACGACACCGGCACCGGCTTCGTGCACACCGCGCCCGGCCATGGCCGCGAGGACTTCGATGCCTGGATGGCGCAGGCGCGCGATCTCGATGCGCGTGGCATCACCACGGCAATCCCCTATACCGTCGACGAGAACGGCGCCTACACCGATCATGCGCCGGGCTTTGCCGGCAAGCGCGTCATCAACGACAAGGGCGAGAAGGGCGAGGCCAACGAGGCCGTGATCAAGGCGCTCGTCGAAAAGGGCATGCTGCTCGCGCGCGGCCGGCTCAAGCACCAATATCCGCACTCCTGGCGCTCCAAGAAGCCGGTGATCTTCCGCAATACGCCGCAATGGTTCATCGCGATGGACAAGGACGTGGCGCAGGGCGGCAAGACCAAGAGCGGCGACACGCTGCGCGCCCGCGCGCTGCACGCGATCTCGGTGACGCAATGGGTGCCGCCGTCCGGCGAGAACCGCATCAACGGCATGATCGAGGCGCGGCCCGACTGGGTGATCTCGCGCCAGCGCGCCTGGGGCGTGCCGATCGCCGTGTTCGTGCGCGAGAAGGGCGACGGCTCCGCCGAGATCCTCCAGGACGAGGCCGTCAACACCCGTATCGGCGAGGCCTTCGAGCAGGAAGGCGCCGATGCCTGGTACGCGAAGGGCGCGCGCGAGCGCTTCCTGGGCTCACGGGCCAATGAAGACTGGCAGAAGGTCGACGATATTCTCGACGTCTGGTTCGATTCCGGCTCGACGCACGCCTTCGTGCTCGAGGACCCCGTGCAGTTTCCCGGGCTCGCCGGCATCAAGCGCAAGGTCGACGGCGGCACCGACACGGTGATGTATCTGGAAGGCTCGGACCAGCATCGCGGCTGGTTCCACTCCTCGCTGCTGGAGAGCTGCGGCACCCGCGGCCGCGCGCCCTACGACGTCGTGCTGACCCACGGCTTCACCCAGGCCGAGGACGGCCGCAAGATGTCGAAGTCGCTCGGCAACACCATCGAGCCGCAGGCCGTCATCAAGGAATCCGGCGCCGACATCTTGAGGCTCTGGGTCGCGTCCTGCGACTACACCGACGACCAGCGCATCGGCCCCGAGATCCTGAAGAACACCGTCGAGACCTACCGCAAGCTGCGCAACACCGTGCGCTGGATGCTCGGCACGCTGCATCATTACAAGCCGGCCGACGCAGTGGCGCCTGCCGAGATGCCCGAGCTCGAACGGCTGATGCTGCACGAGCTCGCGGTGCGCGCGGCTGCGGTCGACAAGGCCTATCGAGAGTTCGACTTCAAATCGGTGGTCGCGATCCTGTCCGCTTTCCTGAACAGCGAGCTCTCGGCGTTCTATTTCGACATCCGCAAGGACACGCTTTATTGCGATCCTCCGTCGTCGCCGACGCGCAAGGCGGCGCTGACGACGATCGACCTGTTGTGCGCCTCGGTCCTGAAATGGCTGGCGCCGATCCTCAGCTTCACCGCGGAGGAAAGCTGGCGCATGTATCGGCCAGATGCCGAGCCATCGGTGCATCTGACGCTGTTCCCGACCGATCTCGAAGCCTTGCGCGACGACAAGCTCGCCGCGAAATGGGAAGCGATCCGCAACGTCCGCCGCGTCGTCACCGGCGCGCTCGAGCTCGAACGTGCCGCCAAGAACATCGGCTCCTCGCTGGAGGCTTCGCCGGTGATCTACGTCGCCGACCGGGACATGCTGATGACGCTGTTCGACGTCGACCTCGCCGAAATCTGCATCACCTCGAATTACGAGGTGCGCGAAGGCGAGGCGCCCGCCGATGCGTTCCGGCTCGATGCCGTCCCCGGTGTCGCGGTCGTGGTGGAGAAGGCGGTCGGCACCAAATGCGCCCGCTCCTGGAAAATCTCCCCAATGGTCGGCGAAGACGCTGAATATCCCGACGTCACCCCGCGCGATGCACATGCGCTGCGCGAGTGGAAGGCGTTGGGCGTGAGCGTCTGATCCCGCGGCTATGACCCCGCTCCGCGCCGGCATCCTCGCGGCCCTGGTCACCCTCGTGGCCGACCAGGCCTCAAAGCTCTGGCTGCTGAACGGGTTCGACCTCGCCCGTCGCGGCGTGGTCAAGGTGACGCCGTTCTTCGACCTGGTGCTGGCCTGGAACATCGGCATCAGCTTCGGCTGGCTGCAGAACGACGGCCAGGCGGCGCAGCTCGCGCTGATGGCCGTCAAGGCCATCGCCGTGGTCGCGCTGGCGATCTGGATGGCCCGCTCGCACACCCGGCTTGCCACGATCGCGTTGGGCCTCATCATCGGCGGCGCCATCGGCAACGGCATCGACCGCCTCGCCTATGGCGCGGTGGTCGATTTCGCCCTGCTCCACATCGAGATCGGCGGAAATACCTATAATTGGTATGTGTTTAACCTCGCCGACGTGGCCATCGTTGCTGGGGTGGCGGGGCTATTGTATGATTCCTTCCTGGGGGTACCCGCCGCAAAAGCGCCCTGATCCCGGCCGATACGGACCGGCAGGTGGAACCCGGCCTTTGCGAGGGTTTGCCGCGTGCGAGCGGCGATCTGACACAATATGGAACAGGTACAGTAATGCGCAGCTCGAAGACCAGCATTTCGATGGTTCGAGACCCCCGATTGGGGCTTTGGCGGGCGTTGAAATTGTCCGCTGTCGCGCTCGGCATCGGCCTCGTCATGTCGGCTGGCGCAGCGCGCGCCGGTGACGACGACGATGAAGATGACGGGATGACCTTCGAAGAGAAGATCATCGACAATCTGATGTCCGGCATCGGCGCCAAGAGCATGGAAAAGCCCGGCATCGAATACCGCGAGCGCTCGCCGCTGGTGGTGCCGCCCAAGCTCGACCTGCCGCCTCCCGCGACCCAGGCCAAGGCTGCGCCGAACTGGCCCAAGGACCCCGAGGAGAAGCGCCGCAAGGAAGCCATCGCCGCACGCAAGAAGGCAACCAAGGAAACGGAAAACTGGCAGGCCGCCCGACAGCTGACGCCCGCCGAGATGAAGGCCGGCCAGGTCGCCGCAGCCCCCCGGACAAGCAATGACCCGATCCAGCCGGGCACCAACGGCAATCCGTCACTCAGCCCCGCCGAACTCGGCTTTTCCGGCGGCCTGTGGAATATGATGAAGGGCGGCAACGCCACCGAAGAAAAGAAATTCACCGAGGAGCCGCCGCGCCAGTCGCTGGTCGAGCCGCCGCCGGGCTATCAGACGCCGTCTCCGAACTACGCCTATGGCGCCGGGCCGGACAAGTCGCGGCGGACCTATTTCGACATCATGTCCGGCAAGGACAAGGAACAATAGCGTTCCTGTTCCACAGACCCGAAACCTCGCGCCGGCCATTCATGCACGCCGGCCGAGGCGCATAAATTGCTGATCAGTAACTTGCCATCGCGTTGAGTTCTCTGCTTCGTGACGCGAAGCCTCAGCCGCACGGTGTAGCATGCCGTGCCGTCCGAGCCGGACATCCGGACCTCGGCCTTTCACTAGGGATCATGATGTCCGCAAACCGATCGGCTGCCTGCCTCCTTGCCGCGCTGCTTTCGACCAGTGTCCTGACATCAGGCGCGGCCCTTGGCCAGACCACGGTCACATCGGCCCCGCCCGCCAGCTTCACGCTCAGCAACGGCATGCAGGTCGTGGTGATCCCCGATCACCGCACGCCCGTCGTCACCGAGATGATCTGGTACAAGGTCGGCTCGGCCGACGAGACGCCGGGCAAGTCCGGCCTCGCCCACTTCCTCGAGCACCTGATGTTCAAGGGCACCTCGAAGCACCCCGTCGGCGAATTCTCCCAGACCGTGCTTCGCGTCGGCGGCAACGAGAACGCCTCGACCTCGGTCGACTACACCAACTATTACCAGCGCGTGCCGAAAGAGCAGCTGCCGACCATGATGGAGTTCGAGGCCGACCGCATGACCGGCCTCATCCTCAAGGACGAGAACGTGCTGCCCGAGCGTGACGTCGTGCTCGAAGAATACAATATGCGCGTCGCCAACAATCCGGACGCGCGGCTGAACGAGCAGATCATGGCCGCGCTCTATCTCAATCATCCCTACGGCCGTCCGGTGATCGGCTGGCACCAGGAGATCGAGAAGCTCGACCGCGAGGACGCGCTCGCCTTCTACCGCCGCTTCTATGCGCCGAACAACGCGATCCTGGTGATCGCCGGCGACGTCGAGGCCGCCGACATCCGTCCACTGGTCGAGCGCAATTTCGGCTCGATCCCGGCGCAAGCAGCGATCCCGGCGCGGCGGGTCCGTCCGCAGGAGCCGGAGCCCGCCGCCCCGCGCACCGTCACGCTGGCCGACCCGCGCGTCGAGCAGCCGAGCATGCGGCGCTATTATCTCGTGCCCTCGGCAACCACGGCCGCGGCCGGCGAAAGCGCCGCCCTCGACGTGCTGGCGCAGCTGATGGGCAGCGGCAGCAATTCCTATCTCTACCGCGCCCTCGTTGTCGACAAGCCGCTCGCAGTCTCCGCCAATGCCAGCTATTCGAGCATCTCGCTCGACCCGACCCAGTTCGCGATCTCTGCCTCACCGAAACCCGGCGTCAGCTTCGCCGAGGTCGAGCAGGCGGTCGACGGCGTCATAGCCAATGTCGCGCAGAACCCGATCCGCGCCGAGGATCTGGAGCGGGTCAAGACCCAGCTCATCGCGGAAGCGATCTACGCCCAGGACAACCAGGCGGTGCTGGCACGCTGGTATGGCGGCGCGCTGACCACCGGCCTGTCGATCGAGGACATCAGGAGCTGGCCCGATCGCATCCGCGCGGTCACCGCCGAGCAGGTCCGTGCCGTCGCGCAGAAATGGCTCGAGAAGAAGCGCTCGGTGACGGGCTATCTGATCAAGGACACTGCCGCCACCAAGCGCGAGGAGAAGCGTTCGTGACCTATCCTTTCCTTCGACGCGTTGCCTTCTCGTTTGTCACGGGCGCTGCGCTTTCCCTCGCCGCCATCTCGCCGTCGCAGGCGGCCGCAAAGATCCAGCACCTGGTCTCGCCGGGTGGTATCGAGGCCTGGTTCGTGCAGGACGCAACCGTGCCGCTGATCGCCATGGAATATTCCTTTGCCGGCGGCTCGGCGCAGGATCCCAAGGACAAGCCGGGGGTCGCCAATCTGGTCGGCGATCTCCTCGACGAAGGCTCCGGCGATCTCGACTCCAAGACCTTCCACGAGCGGCTCGACCGCCGCGCCATCGAGCTCTCCTTCAGCGCCACCCGCGACACTTTCCGCGGCAGCCTGCGCATGCTGCGCGACAACAAGGACGAGGCCTTCGACCTCTTGCGGAGCGCGCTGACCTCGCCGCATTTCGACCCCGCCGATGTCGAGCGCATCCGCTCGCAGGTCGTCTCGGGCCTGCGCCGCGAGACCACCAATCCGACCTCGCTGGCGAGCCGCAAATTCCTGGAGGTCGCCTTCGGCGATCATCCCTACAGCCGGCAGAGCAACGGCAACCTCGACAGCGTGCCGACCATCACGATCGCCGACATGAAAGACTATGTCGGACGGGTGATCGCCAAGGACGGGCTGAAGATCGCAGTCGTCGGCGACGTCGATCCGGCGACCCTCGGCAAGCTGCTCGACCACACCTTCGGCAGCCTGCCCGCCAAGGCCAACCTCACGCCGGTCCCCGACGTCGAGGCCGCAAAACCGCCGCAACGCGCCTTCGTGAC